>JBBRBS010000101.1:0-8649 GCA_038205615.1 Burkholderiales bacterium
GGTCCAGCGTGAAGCCGTTTACGCCGTGGCCGGTGGTGATCACCATCATCGTGTTCGGGCCGTACAGTGCATAACCTGCGCAAACTTGCTTGGTGCCAGGCTGCATGAAATCAGCTGCAGTCGGATTGGTCACGCCTTCAGGACAGCGCAGGATGGAGAAAATCGTACCGACCGAGATATTCACGTCGATGTTGGATGAACCATCCAATGGATCGAAAGTGATCAGGTACTTGCCGCGTGGATATTGCTTCGGAATTTCGTAGATGTCTTCCATCTCTTCGGAAGCCATTGCCGCCAGGTGGCCGCCCCACTCGTTCGCCGCAATGAAAATTTCATTGGTGATGATGTCGAGCTTTTTCTGTGTTTCTCCCTGGATGTTTTCGCTGCCTGCGCTGCCCAGTACGCCGATCAGCGCGCCCTTGTTCACGTCATGAGCAATCTGCTTGCATGCAGAAACGATATCGCTCAGTAATCCGGTAAAATCGCCGCTGGCGTTAGGAATGTGGCGTTGTTCTTCAATGATGAATTGAATCAGACTCTTACTCATGTTTTCTCCTCAGTTATAAATGCTAAATTTTAGACCCGTAATTCTACCGTTTTCTGCCCTGCTCTGCTGATCAACTTATTTCGTTAAGGAAATAAACAGAGCGGGTAGTTTTGCAGGTAACTGCGTGACTTTGTCGATAATCGTGTATTGCTTGCCGAAAATATCCTTCACGTATTCATCCGCCTTAGGATCGAGGTTGATGCAATACGCATAGATACCCTGGCCATCCAGCTCCTTGACCGCTTGTCTTGCATCTTCAATCAGGATACGCCCGTCCTTGCTGTCGATATCCGCAGGTTCGCCATCGGTCAGAATCAGCATCAGCTTCTTGTCAGCCTGCTGTTTGCCCAAATAGTGCGCCGCGTGTCGCATCGCAGCTCCCATGCGCGTGGAATAGCTGGCTTTCATCGCCGCCAGTCGGCCTTTCACTTCGTCGCCCCAATTTTCGCCAAACCCTTTGATGTGCATGTAGCGTACGTCGTGACGCGTGTTGGAATGGAATCCTGCGATCGCGAACGGATCGCCCAGTTGCTGCACGGCCCAGGCGAGCAGTGACACGGCTTCCTGGCTGAGTTCCAGGATCGTCTGCTCGCTGCCTGCGGCCTTTTCGTTGAGGGATTCAGACAGATCCAGCAATACCGTGACGGCGATGTTGCGCCCGTCGTTTTTATGGCTCATGTTGATGCGCGGATCAGGCGCTGAACCGCCCTTGTAATCGATCAGGGAACGCAATGCCACATCCAGATCCAGTTCGCTGCCCTCTTCCTGGTAGCGAATGCGCACCTTGTCCTGCGGCTTGAGCAGCTCAAGCATTTTCTTCAGTTGTTTGGCGAGCCCCGCATGTTTGGCCAGCAGTTTGTCGATGTCAGCCGCATTGCCCTGTGGATGCAGGCTTTCATATACGCTGACCCAGTCAGGACGATAGCTTTGACTGTTGTAATCCCATTCGTGGTAATGGCGTGGCGGCAGGCCTTCGATCTCCTTGTTCGGCTCTATCTTGCGATGCTGATCGGCGACCTCTCCCTCGTCGTCTTCCTCGATGAAATGCCACATCTGGCGATTGTCGTCGCGATAGTCGATCACCGTGTCCTTGAAGTGCGTCCTGGCCAGCTGATCTCCCTGACGACGCGTCTTCGTCACAAAGGACACCGCCAAATCAGCCATTTCCGGCGTGCTCGAATCCCCTTGCTGCATCACTTCATGAAAACGCAGGGCAAACTCGATGACATGCGGATTCTTGTAGGGATGCTGCAGATCGATGATGGCGCGCGATAGCATGGTCAATCGATGGCGTACGCCGGATTCTTTTTCCGGATCACACGCATCTTCTGCCGGCAAAGGGTGCAGCGCCATAAAGAGGCGACGCAAACCCGGATATTCGCGCATGACCAGATATTCCACACGACTGTCTTCCAGAAATTCCGCAGCCATACGCTGGAACGGGCTGAAGTTATCTGCAAAGATCGCAGTGCTCCAACGCCGATGTCCGGCGATGTGCGCCAGTACTGCACGATACCGGTCAATTCCCGACATCCCGTTTAGATCGTTATACACATCCGGCAGACGTATCCCCAGCTTGTCGTAATAGGGAACCTGTTGGCGCAGTTCATCGAACATGTTGGAGTAAGGAATCAGCAGGTCTTCTTCCTGCCACAAGCCGCGCAAGTACAGATCCAGTTTTCGCTCATTGTCTACCAGCAAGGTGCCATGCCGTTCACGCTGCAAAACAGCGCGACTATCCGCCGATTGCAGGCTGAAATAGTCAATTTGACGCTCAGGATGGTCGTTGTAGAAACGCGCGCCATAGTCGACCCATTTCTTCAGACCTGCCAGGGATAACTGGTTGAGCAACACCGGAACTTGCTTGAAAAGTTCAGGTAAGCCCGGGCTGGGGAAGGTCTGGTGGATGCCGTGTATCGAACCTGTGGTGCGCTCCATGAAATCCAGCACCAGCTCGATATACTCCCGCATAAGCTGTTCTGAACGCAGGCGGCGGGCGGCGGTCGGCAACGACTGCAGGAAGGGCACGATCGCTTTGCCATTCGGCGACTTTGACATCCTTTGAATCGCTGCGATCACTTCCGGCAAGGCCTCTTCACCCCAGACCCTGGCGACGGCGGGCCACTCTTCCAGAAAAATCAGGATGGGTTCTGCGCCGCGTCCCATTTTCCCCAGGCTGCGGGCATAGCTGATGTAAGCGTCCATGCCGTCATTGGTGAGTACCGTAAAGGCTTCACGCATGCAGTCGGCAAACACCGGCTCGACGCGGGGAAATCCGCAATCGAGCCGCTGCCAGTAGAGTTCGAATTCCTTGGGTATGGTTGTGATTTCCATGATCTTTCAGTGCCCGCGTGAAATGTTAGGCAAACACCGCATCAATCGCGTGATCCAGCGTATCGCGAATGTCTGCATCGTCGGTGATCGGACGCACCAGGGCCATGCGGCAAGCTGCTTTTGGATCGACGCCGCCCTTGATCAGCGTGGCTGCATACACCAGCAATCGCGTCGAGATACCTTCATCGAGGCCATGACCCTTCAAGTTGCGTGCGGCTGTACCGATTTTCACCAGCTTGGCGGTCAGTTCGGGGTCCATGCCGGTTTCTTTGGCGAGAATTTCAGTCTCGACGGACGCGGTCGGATAATCAAAATCGAACGCGGTAAAGCGCTGCTTGGTGGACTGCTTCAAGTCTTTCAGCAGGCTCTGGTAGCCCGGGTTGTAAGAAATAACCAGCTGGAAGTCTGGGTGTGCGGTAATCAGCTCACCTTTTTTATCCAGCGGCAGTGTGCGCCGGTGATCGGTCAGCGGGTGGATCACCACGGTCGTGTCCTGACGAGCTTCGACGATTTCATCCAGATAGCAAATCGCGCCGATGCGTGCAGCGGTCGTCAGCGGGCCATCCAGCCAGCGCGTGCCATTGGCATCGAGCAAGTAACGCCCGACCAGATCGGAGGCCGTCATGTCTTCGTTACACGCCACGGTGATTAGCGGCTTGTTCAGCTTCCACGCCATGTATTCGATAAAGCGTGATTTTCCGCAACCGGTCGGGCCTTTGACCATCACCGGTAAACGCGCGGCGTAAGCCGCTTCATATAGTACAACCTCGTCGCCCTGCGCCTGATAGAACGGCTCGTTATGCACCTTGTATTGATCAATGTTTGTCATGATTGCTCCAATGTCCGTCAAGTAATTGCTCATGTCGAAAGGTTTTTGTTTCAGGAAAAAAACGCCCCCATCGAGTGGGGGCGTGTTTTCACAGCATAAGCCAGAATTTCTAAGCTTACTTGTGTACGCCCAACTTGTCGCGCCAGCCCGGGAAGATCTTGTCCGCATCTTTCGGGAAAGATTCGAATGCGCGGGCAAATTCCTTGTGCTCCTTGGCGAATTCGATCGGGTCTGCACCCGCTTTCCAGCACTCGTACGACTGACGCAATGAAATCGCGCCGGCTGCAGGAGAGTCGATGTGGCCGTAAGAACCGCCGCCAGATGTGTTGATCACGTTGCCGTGACCCAGGTTTTCGAAGAAACCTGGCAGACGCAACGCGTTCATGCCGCCGGAGATTATCGGCGTAGTTGGCTTCATGCCATGCCATTCCTGCTGGTAGTAAGGACCGGTAGCCGAATCACGCTCGATCATGTAAGCGATGTTGCGGTCGTCAGCACCACCTTCCATCTTGCCGTAGCCCATTGTACCTACGTGGATGCCGGAAGCACCTTGCAGACGAGACATCTTGGCCAACACGAACGCTGTGTAACCGCGGACTGCTGAAGGCGAAGTGATCGCACCGTGACCTGCGCGGTGGTAGTGCAGGTATTGATTCGGGTATTGACGGCGTGCAGTCGTGATCATGCCAGGACCGCCAACATAACCGTCTACCAGGAACGCGAGCTTGTTTGCATCCGGGCCGAAAGTTTCCAGCGCGAAATCGGCACGGGCCAGCATTTCGTAGTGATCGTCTGCAGTGATGTTCATTGAGAACAACTTGGCTTCGCCTGTTTCGTCCATAGCGCGCTTCATTGAGTCATAAACCAGTGGCAATACTTTCTTCAAAGGACAGAAAGTTTGATTGCCTTGTGGCTCATCGTTCTTGATGAAGTCGCCGCCCAGCCAGAACTGGTAAGCTGCCTTTGCGAATGGCTCAGGACGCAGACCCAACTTAGGCTTGATGATCGTGCCGGAGATGTAACCGCCGTTGACGCGCGGGCGACCCAGAATGTCCCACATGTCGGTGATATCCTTGGATGGGCCGTCGAACAGGCGCAACATCGACCATGGAACGTAGAAATCTTGCATCTGCAATTGCTTAACGTCACCCATACCCTGGTTGTTACCAACTACCAACGTCAGGAAGGATACGATCATCGCGCGACCGTCGATCACATTGCGATCGAACAAATCATTCGGGTAAGCCACCTTCATGATGCCTTTTGCTTCATCGATGAAGTACACCAGCGCATCTACGCCCTTGGTGAAATCGTCGGTGGTGGAAACTTCCACGTTGGTGCCTGTTGAAGATTCGGCAGCGATATGAGCCGCGACTTCCAGATAGCCGTAACCTGACATTGGCTGCATGTGGTACGCGACCAGAATGTGCTTGTCACCCTTGATCAGGTCGTCTTCATTCAGTTCCAGATTTGCATAACGGTTAGATTGATCCATAGTTTACCTCTCCTGTGTGTTAACGATAATTTTTACTGCCTGCCAACGAGTGACAACCTGCAACTGACCGCAACTATAGGGCTGTTGCTCTATAAGCGATAGTCAATTATTTTTATTGAAACCATAAGAATTGCTTATGGTCACGTATAATTCCTTAACCGCTATTTAAGTCGTCAGATTATGCTCAACTTTACACTGCGTCAATTACAGGTGTTTGAGAAAGTGGCCAGCCACTTGAACTACTCTCGTGCAGCTGAAGAACTATACCTTTCGCAACCGGCGGTGTCCATGCAAATCAAGCAGTTGGAAGTGCATATCGGCCTGCCTTTATTCGAGCAAATGGGCAAGAAAATTTTCCTGACCGGGGCCGGGCACGAGCTGTTTCACTATGCGCGTAATATCGCGCAGCAATTGACTGAAATGGAAGCGGTGTTCGACGAGATGAAAGGTCTGGGACGCGGCAAGTTAACGCTGTCGGTGGTCAATACCGCCAACTATTTCACGCCGCAATTGCTCGCCAAATTTTGTCAGCGACATCCTCATATCAACGTGATACTGCAAGTTGCCAATCGTGATGCCGTGCTCAAACAGCTGAGTGATAACAGCACGGATCTGGCTATCATGGGCCAGCCTCCTGAAGGGCTGGATATCAATGCAGAATCCTTCTTGGACAATCCGCTGGTGGTGATCGCCGCTCCCGGCCATCCGTTGGCTGCACAACGCCACATAAAATTTGCCCAGCTTGCCCGCGAAACCTTTTTGTCGCGTGAAAAGGGCTCGGGTACGCGCAGTGCGATGGAGCGCGTGTTCGCGCAGCATAAGGTGCAGCCGCACATCAGTATGGAAATGGAAACCAATGAGGCGATCAAACAGGCGGTGCAGGCGGGTATGGGGCTGGGTATTTTGTCGCTGCACAGCATTGAGTTGGAGCTGGAAACACATCGCTTAGTGGTGCTCGATGTCGAGCACTTTCCGCTGCTGCGCCACTGGTTTGTCACGCATCGCAGCAATAAACGCCTGTCGAGCGCTGCGCTGGCTTTCAAGGAGTTCCTGTTGACGGAAGCCGTGAGCCAAAAGTAGCGGGTTTCGACGATAAAAATGCAGCAGTCAACACGGATGAATCGCGTCTTCCTGCCACAAGCATTTCCCATTGTTAACATAAGTCATTAGACTTGCGCCATTCGATATGCATGGTTCGCTATGAGCAAAGAAACGCCTTTCCCGCAACAGTCCATTCAACACAAGCTGACACTCGATTCCATTCTGCGCTGGCTGGTTGATGACGGGGTGGTGTTGCCTGCCGATGCCGATAAGCTGATCCGGGGGAACAAATCGGATCGTGTGCATCCGCTGGTGGTGATAGGCGAGCAAAATTGGCACAGTCTCGTGCCCCCGGGCAAGTTACTGACGGCGGAGAGCCTCACCGAATGGCTGGCGGCACGGATCGGCATGGCGTATTTTCATGTCGACCCGCTCAAGCTGAATTTTGCCGGTATCGCCAACATCGTTTCAAAATCCTACGCCGAACGTCTGAAGATCATGCCGGTGAAGGTTGCTGAAGGGGAGGTGACGATCGCGACGGCCGAGCCGTTTCTGACCGACTGGGTGGTAGAGTTGGAGCGCATTCTTAATTTGAAAGTGAAGCTGGTTTTAGCCAGCCCGGTCGATATCAATCACTATTTGCCGGAAATATACAGCCTGGCCAATTCGGTGCATGGTGCTGCCAGAACCGGGCAGTCCGCAGGCGTGCAGAACTTTGAGCAATTGGTGGAGTTGGGCAAGAACAAGAATCTGGATGCCAACGAGCAACATGTGGTGACGCTAGTGGATTGGTTGTTCAAGTATGCGTTCGAGCAACGAGCCAGCGATATTCATCTTGAGCCGCGCCGCGATATCGGTATGGTGCGTTTCCGTATCGATGGCGTGTTGCATCAGGTCTACCAGCTGCCAGCCTCGGTGCTCAATGCCATTACCAACCGCATCAAGCTGCTGGGCCGTATGGACATGGTGGAAAAACGCAGGCCGCAGGACGGGCGCATCAAGACGGTGAGCAGCCAGGGCGAGGAAATCGAGTTGCGCCTGTCCACGATGCCGACGGCTTTTGGCGAAAAGCTGGTGATGCGTATCTTCGATCCGGAAATACTGATGAAGAACTTCGCTGATCTGGGTTTTTCGCGTGAGCAGACCACGCTGTGGCGTGAATGGACGCGCCAGCCGAACGGCATCATTCTGGTGACCGGGCCGACCGGTTCGGGTAAGACCACGACGTTGTATTCCACGTTGAAGCAAATCGCCACCCCGGAGGTGAATGTCTGCACGGTGGAGGATCCGATCGAGATGATCGAGCCGGCTTTCAATCAGATGCAGGTGCAACGCAATATCGGTCTGAATTTTGCCGATGGCGTGCGCACCTTGTTGCGGCAGGACCCGGACATCATCATGGTGGGTGAGATACGCGACGCGGAAACGGCTGAAATCGCCGTGCAGGCCGCACTGACCGGGCATCTGGTGTTGTCATCGTTGCATACCAACGATGCCCCGTCAGCGATCACACGCTTGCTGGAGCTGGGCGTGCCGGCCTATTTGCTCAACTCCACACTGCTGGGGGTGATGGGGCAGCGGCTGGCGCGCACCCTGTGTCCGCATTGCAAAGCACCCGGCGAAATCAGCGATGCGCTGTGGCGTGAACTGGTTGGCAACTGGCCGGTTGCCAAACCCTTAAAGGCAAAAGTCGCTGTAGGTTGTCTTGAATGCCGCATGACAGGCTATCGTGGGCGTACCGGGATCTATGAGATGTTGTCGCTCAGCGTGAAAATGAAGCAGCTGGTCGTCAAAGATGCCGAGCTTGCAAAGATCAAGTCATTGGCGCGGGATGAAGGCATGAAACCGTTGCGTCTGAGCGGCGCCGAAAAAGTGGCGGCAGGTCTGACCACGGTAGAAGAAATCATCAAGATTGCCCCGCCGCTGGATTAGCATCCATCTTTAAGAGTTATGATGAAACGCGCAAGACAATGGTTGCAAGAGCTTAAGAAAACACTGAAAAAATCATTCGGTCGTCCTGAGCTTTTTGACGCCGTTAGTCCTGAATCTTTTGACGCCGTTCGTCCTGAGCCTGTCGAAGGAACGAACGGCGCTCAGAAAGCGCCTGTTAAATTTGCCAATAACATATTGATTATTAACAATAATTTAATTTGTTTATGGTTCGGCAGGCTCGCCGCGAACGAATTAAATCGGCGTTTCCTTAACGGATATGCCCGGCTGGCCATTATCCTCAGCCTGTCTTTGCTGTTTCATCTGGCTATCATCTATGGCGTTCCCTGGTCGCCTGCCGGCGAAAAAAACATTGCTCGCTCCGCAAACATGCAGCCTGGGCCGCATCGTTTGACGGTAACACTCACACCGACGGCTCCTGCCGCGACAGCGCGACAAAGCACAGAAAAATCC
>JBBRBS010000102.1:0-8482 GCA_038205615.1 Burkholderiales bacterium
AATTTCGTTTCGTTGTGCCGGACGGCGGCATTTATACGATGGAATCCCGAGGTTGTCTGATCCGGGATGAGCAGGGCAAGCCTTTGCTGGTGCTGGTCGTGTCCCATGACATTACTGAGCGCAAGCTGGCCGAGGAGGAGATGCGCAGCCTGGCTTTTTATGACGCCCTGACGCTATTGCCGAATCGCCGCTTGCTGAATGACCGTTTGACCCAGGCGATGGCTGCCTGCAAGCGTGGCGGGTATTATGGCGCTTTGATATATCTTGATTTGGATAACTTTAAACCGCTCAATGATTTACATGGACATGCCATGGGCGATGCGCTGCTCATTGAGGTCGCGCAGCGTATCAGTGGTTGTGTGCGGGAAGTGGATACGGTCGCACGTTTCGGCGGGGATGAGTTTGTGGCGATACTCAGTAAACTGGATGTCGATCGGGAAAAATCCGCAGCTGAGGCTCGCCGCATCGCCGAAAAGATCGGCGCCGCTCTGGCTGAAATTTATGTGCTGAAAAACAATAACGGTCATGTCGATGCCGCTGCGGTCGAGCATCAATGCACGTCGAGTCTGGGGGTGATGCTGTTTGCAGGGAGTGAGTCCAGCCAGGTTGACCTGATCAGGTCGGCGGATATGGCGATGTATCAGGCGAAAAGAAACGGCCGCAATCAAGTCTGTTTTGCCGGGTCGTATGGGTGATTTAGCCCGCAGGGGTGCCGCGTGTCGGGTTGCCGCGCCAAATTTGGCAGGTTCACGACACCGTTCCGGATTTTGAGAGTGGGCGGTTTTGCGGTATCATCGCGCCTTACGAAAAACATTTGTCCGGGCACCCGCATGACCAAGTACATCTTCATTACCGGCGGCGTTGTCTCTTCCCTGGGGAAGGGTATTGCTGCAGCTTCCCTTGCCGCGATCCTCGAATCGCGCGGCCTCAGGGTCACGATGCTCAAGCTCGATCCTTATATCAACGTTGATCCCGGCACGATGGGCCCGTTTCAGCACGGCGAGGTGTTCGTCACCGAAGACGGCGCGGAAACCGATCTGGATCTCGGCCATTACGAGCGGTTCATTTCCGCCAAGATGCGCAAAGCCAACAACTTCACGACCGGGCAGATCTACGAGAGTGTGATCCGCAAGGAGCGCCGCGGCGAATATCTGGGCAAGACGGTTCAGGTCATCCCGCACATCACCAACGAAATCCAGGCGTTTGTCGAACGCGGCGCAGCGGCCTATCACGGTGATGCGGCGGACGTGGCGATCGTCGAAATCGGCGGTACGGTGGGTGACATTGAGTCGTTGCCGTTCCTGGAAGCTGCGCGCCAGATGGGTTTGCGCATGGGGCGCAATCAGGTGGCCTATGTGCATCTGACGCTGGTGCCTTACATCGCTACGGCAGGCGAGCTGAAGACCAAGCCCACACAGCACAGCGTGCAGAAATTGCGCGAGATCGGTATTTTTCCGACCGCCCTGTTGTGCCGTGCTGATCGTCCGATACCGGACGATGAACGCGCCAAGATTTCGCTGTTCGCCAATGTGCGCGAAGAGGCGGTGATTTCGATGTGGGATGCGAAGAGCATCTACATGATTCCGCAAATGCTCAACGATCAGGGGCTCGATCGCATCGTCTGCGAAGAGTTGAAACTGGATTTGCCGCCCGCCGATTTGTCGGTATGGGCCAGACTTGTGCATTCGCTGGAAAATCCAAAACACGAAATTACGATTGGTATGGTCGGTAAATATGTCGAGTTGACCGAGTCGTACAAGTCACTGATCGAAGCGTTGCGCCATGCGGGGATACACACCGAAACGCACGTCAAGATTGAGTATATCGATTCCGAGGCGCTGGAAACGGCCGGCACGCAAGGCCTGGAGCACTTCGACGCGATACTGGTGCCGGGCGGCTTCGGCGCACGCGGCACGGAAGGCAAGATCGCAGCAATCCGCTACGCGCGTGAAAGCAAGGTGCCCTACCTCGGCATCTGTCTGGGTATGCAGCTGGCGGTGATCGAATATGCACGCCACGTAGCCGGCATGACGGATGCGAACAGCACCGAGCTCAATCCGGAAACAGAACATCCGGTTGTCGCACTGATCACCGAATGGCGCGATCGCGAAGGTCGCGTTGAGACGCGCAGCAATGACTCAGAACTGGGCGGCACGATGCGTTTGGGTTCGCAGCGTTGCCCGATCAGTTCAGGCACGCTGGCTCAGCGTATTTACGGCGATGAAGTGAATGAGCGTCATCGTCATCGCTACGAAGTGAACAATCATTACGTGCCGGAGCTGGAAAAAACCGGGTTGATCATCTCGGCGCGTACGCCGACAGAAAATCTACCTGAAATCATGGAGTTGCCGCAATCCATGCATCCGTGGTTTGTCGGTGTGCAGTTCCATCCCGAATTCACCTCTACGCCGCGCGCCGGACACCCTTTGTTCAAGGCGTTCGTCGAGGCCGCATTGCAACGTCAAACTGCACAGGGAGCTGCGGCATGAAATTATGCAATTTTGAAGCGGGTCTGAACCAGCCGTTGTTCCTGATCGCGGGTCCCTGCGTGATCGAGTCAAAGCAAATGGCGATCGATACGGCCGGCGCGTTGCAGGAGATGTGCCGCGAGCTGAACCTGCCTTTCATCTACAAGTCTTCATACGACAAGGCGAATCGCAGTTCGGGCAAATCCTTTCGCGGCTTTGGCCTTGATGCCGGATTGCAGATACTGAGTGAAGTGAAGGCGCAACTCGGCGTTAACGTGCTGACCGACGTGCACAGCATCGATGAAATCGAACCGGTCGCCGCTGTCGTGGATGTGTTACAGACGCCGGCATTTTTGTGCCGGCAGACCGATTTCATTCATGCCGTCGCACGCTGCGGGAAACCGGTGAATATCAAGAAGGGGCAGTTCTTGTCGCCCTGGGATATGCAGAACGTGGTCGAGAAGGCGCGCGATGCGAGCGAACTGGACAACATCATGGTCTGTGAGCGCGGCGCGTCATTCGGTTATAACAACCTGGTGTCGGACATGAGATCGCTGGCCGTGATGCGCAATACCGGATGCCCGGTGGTCTTCGATGCCACGCATTCGGTGCAGTTGCCGGGCGGACAGGGAACAGTGTCGGGCGGTCAGCGCGAATTTGTGCCTGTCCTGGCGCGTGCGGCCGTGGCTGCCGGGATTTCCGGCCTGTTCATGGAGACGCATCCGAATCCGTCTCAGGCGTTGTCGGACGGGCCCAACGCCTTCCCGCTGGGTCATCTCAAGGCGCTGTTGAAAACGTTGATGGTGCTGGATCAAACCGTCAAGCAGCAGGGATTAATTGAAGAAACAGTTGATTTGAAAAACTGTTAATATATGACGTAACTTATTGATTTTTATAGAATTCTGATTCTTAATAGCTGAGGACAAAAATATGAGTGCAATTGTTGATGTAATCGCCCGTGAAATTCTGGATTCGCGCGGCAATCCTACCGTAGAAGCGGACGTGTTGCTGGAATCCGGTGTGATGGGGCGCGCGGCTGTGCCGTCCGGCGCCTCCACAGGGGAACGTGAAGCGATGGAATTGCGCGATGGCGACAAGGGTCGCTATCTGGGCAAAGGCGTATTGCAGGCCGTGGAATATGTGAACACCGAAATCGCCGAAGCGATCATCGGTCTGGAAGCGATGGAACAGGCTTATATCGATCAGACCATGATCGATCTGGATGGCACGGAAAACAAATCCCGTCTCGGCGCTAATGCAATTCTGGCAGTATCGATGGCGGTTGCACGTGCGGCAGCGGAAGAATCCGGTTTGCCGCTGTACCGTTATCTGGGCGGTTCAGCCAAGATGCAGTTGCCGGTGCCAATGATGAATGTGATCAACGGTGGCGCACATGCCGTCGGCGGCGCCGATATGCAGGAATTCATGATCATTCTGGTCGGTGCGCCGACTTTCCGTGAAGCGCTGCGCTACGGTACGGAAGTGTTCCATGCCTTGAAAGCCGTATTGCACGAGCGCGGTTTGCCGACGACCGTTGGCGATGAAGGCGGATTTGCGCCGGCGTTAGGTTCCAACGAAGGCGCATTGAAGGTGATCGTTGAAGCGATTGAAGCGGCAGGTTACGTGCCCGGTGCGGACATCGCGATCGGCATGGATCCTGCGTCATCCGAATTTTACAAGGATGGCATGTATCATCTGAAAGCGGATGGACTGGTGCTGACTTCGGCGCAGATGGTTGATCTGTACGCCACCTGGGTGGACAAGTACCCCATCATCAGCATCGAAGACGGCATGTCTGAGAACGACTGGGATGGCTGGAAGCTGATGACGGATCGTCTGGGTAAAACCATTCAAATCGTGGGTGACGACGTGTTCGTGACCAATACTAAGATTTTGCGCGAAGGTATCAAGCGCGGCATCGCCAATTCCATCCTGATCAAGGTCAACCAGATTGGCACGCTGACCGAAACCTTTGCTGCCATCGAGATGGCCAAGCGCGCGGGTTATACGGCTGTCATTTCGCACCGCTCAGGTGAAACAGAAGACAGCACGATTGCCGACATCGCGGTGGCGACCAATTCGCTGCAAATCAAGACCGGTTCGGCTTCACGCTCGGATCGCATGGCGAAATATAACCAGTTGTTGCGCATCGAAGAAGACCTGGGCGATGTGGCTTCCTATCCTGGAATCGACGCGTTTTACCAGCTGAGCTAGGCTAGTTTGGTTCAGTAATTCTACATTCGCCCTGGGCTTAAGGCTCGGGGCGTTTTTTATTATGGGAGATTCCGGTTCGCTTGTCTTGAGCAAAACCGGGAGGTTAATTCTGATGAGAATCATCACACTGCTGCTGGTTGCTCTGCTGTTGCTATTGCAGTACCCGTTGTGGCTGGGTCGTGGCGGCTGGTTGAAGGTATGGGATTTGCACCATCAGGTCGAAGCGCAGCAGCAGGTCAACGGCAAGACCCAGGCACGCAATGCGATGCTGGATGCGGAAGTGCGGGATTTGAAGCAGGGTACCGAAGCTATCGAAGAGCGTGCACGCAGCCAATTGGGCATGGTTAAAGCTGACGAAATATTCTTTCAGATTCTGGATGAGTCAGCAAACAAACTGACCGAACAGCTCGCCAAATCGTCCGTTCCCGCCGTCAAATAGGGTGTGTTAGTAGCCCAGAGCCCTGGCGCCCTGAAAAAAGATAAAGCTCACCAGCCAGGCCAGCGCCAGTGACCAGCCTATCGCCAGCAGTGTGTAGCTACGGCTTTGGGATTCACTCTTCAACGTGGCAATGGCAGACAGGCAGGGCGTGTAAATCAGCGTGAACAGCATGAAACTGTAGGCTTGCACCAAGTCCAGTTGCTGAGCCAGAGCGCTGCCGAGCGATGTACCTGTCAGGCCGTAGATTACTGCCAGCGAGCCGATGACGATTTCCTTGGCGACGAAGCCGAAAATCAGCGCGATAGTGAGTTGTTCGTTGATGCCGATTGGTGCAAAGAACGGATGCATCAGGCTGCCTATCATGCCCGCCAGCGTGTCAGGGCCGGCCGGTGTCGCTGAGAAGGGCAGGTGGGTGAGCAGCCAGACCAGCACCACACCGGCGATGATGAACTGGCTTGCTCGGCGCAGAAATTGAGAAACTTCCAGATAACCGCGCAGCATCATCTGGCGCAGCGTGGGGAAGCGGTAGGGAGGCAGTTCCAGTACGAACGGTTCGCTGTTGGCAAATTGCCCTTTGAACAGCAGCGCGGTCAGAATCGCGGCCGCGAAGCTGAACAGGTACAGGCTGAACAGCACCAACGGAGCTGCCTTCGCTGAAAAGAGCGCTGCGGTGATAAATACGAACACCTGCAGGCGCGCCGAGCACAGCGAGAACGGGATCACCAGCATGGTCAGCAGCCGCATGGCGCGCGAACGCATCACGCGTGTCCCCATCAGCGCCGGCACATTGCAACCGAAGCCCATCAGTAGCATCACGAAGCCGCGCCCGTCCAGCCCCATCCTGGCCATCAGTGCATCCATCAGAAAGGCTGCGCGTGACAGATATCCGCTGTCCTCGACGATGGCCATCAACAGGAAGAACAGCACGATGATCGGCACAAACGCTGCAACCGTCGCCACGCCATTGTAAATCCCGTCCAGAAGCAATCCTTGCAATACAGGCGGCAGGCCGGAGAGCGACGGTGCGATGGCGGCCTCGCGCAGCCAGGTCAACAGGTCTGCGATGCCGGTTTGCAGCGGCTGCCCGAACAGGAAGATGCCCTGAAACAAAATATACATGATGCCGAAGAAGATCGGCAGCCCCAGCCAGGGGTGCAGCATCACGCCGTCCAGCTTTTCGGTGAGATTAGAAGGCAGGCGGGCAGGGATCTGTACGGCGCCTTTTAACACGCGTGCCATTTCGGCTTCGATGTGCTCGTCCTGCTCCAGCTGACTGCGCAGGTTTTCCGCCATGCCGGGTGTCGGGTAGCGCAGCGCGCGCGTGACAGCCTGCAAGGCCGCCTGATAACCAGTTCCATATTTTCCGCTGAGCTGAAAAACCGGCATTTGCAGCAATTCGGACATTTTTTTGCTGTCGATGCTGATACCGTATTTTTTGGCCTCATCCGACATGTTGAGTAGCACCACGATATTCATGTTGAGCTGTTTGAGTTGCAGCAGCAGACTCATCTGGCGCTCGATCTGGGTGGCGTTGAGGATCACCAGTGCCAGATCAGGCACGTTGTCGTGCAGGAAGTGACGCACCACTTGTTCGTCATCGGAGAAGCCGTGCAGGTCGTAGATGCCGGGCAAATCAATAATTTCAACGATGTCAGAACCCAGCAGAATTTTTCCGCAAAGCAGTTCGACTGTAATGCCCGGCCAGTTGCCGACCCGCGCCGCGCCGCCCGTCATGCGGTTGAACAGCGTGGATTTTCCGGTATTGGGCATGCCCAATAAAGCGACGCGCTTCATAATTTGTGCACCCTTATTTTGGCGGCTTCAGTGCGCCGCAACAGGATGTCTGTTGTGCCGATACGCACTTGCAAAGGGCCGCCGAAACTGGCCTTGCGGATCAGCTCGATACGCCGTTCGGTGCGAAAGCCCAGTGCCAACAGGCGTTGATGCAATGCCTCTTCGGCATGAATCGAAACGATAGTGGCGATGTCGCCTGTTTTCAGTGTGGCGAGTGTAATTGCAGGCATGAAGAGGCAATAAATTCAACAGTAGCCTCATTATTCCACAGTCATCCTGTTTTTGTCGCGTCAGGCTTGCGTAAGGTGAGCCGGAATCGGTGCATTCATTATCGCGGGCGGTATATTTGCCGTTCACGTTAGGATAGAATGCCGCCTTTGCTTGTCATGAAAACGAGAATCAAAATGATCAAGGGCAGTATTGTTGCAATTGTCACCCCTATGCATGAAGACGGCAGTCTGGACTTGCCATCGTTTCGCGCGTTGATTGATTTCCATATCGAGCAGGGCACCGATGCGATCGTGGTAGTCGGTACCACCGGCGAATCCCCTACGGTCAATCTGGAAGAACACGAGTTGTTGATTACCGAGGCGGTAAGGCATGCTGCAAAGCGCATCCCTGTCATCGCCGGTACCGGGGCCAACTGTACCCGCGAGGCCATCGAACTTGCGAGCTACGCCAAAAAGGCGGGAGCGGACGCATCTTTGACCGTGGTGCCTTATTACAACAAGCCGACTCAGGAAGGCCTGTATCAGCATTTTAAAGCCATTGCCGAAGCGGTGGATATGCCACATATTCTGTACAACGTGCCAGGGCGCACGGTGGCGGACATGAGCAATGACAACGTGTTGCGTCTGGCCGGGATACCGAACATCGTCGGCATTAAGGATGCGACCGGTGACATCTCTCGCGGCAGCGATCTGTTGCTGCGTGCACCAAAAGATTTTGCGATATACAGCGGGGATGACGCCAGCACGCTTGCGTTGATGTTGCTGGGCGCGCATGGCACGATTTCTGTCACCGCCAATGTGGCGCCCGGGCTGATGCACGAAATGTGCATGGCGGCATTGCAGGGTGATGTGGTTCGTGCACGTGAAATTAACTACCGCCTGCTGGGATTGCATCGCAATCTGTTCGTCGAGGCCAATCCGATCCCGGTTAAATGGGCCGTGGCGCGGATGGGCCGGATGAAAAACACGTTGCGTCTGCCGCTGACCCCGTTGTCAGCTGGCGCTCAGGGCGTCGTAGAACAAGCCATGCTTCAGGCTGGCGTACTTGAAACAGTTGGCACATCATTAAGCTGAGGAAAAATATGAAAATTTTGCATGCCGGAATTTCCAGTGTCGCGCTGATCTCGTTGGTCGGTTGCGGTGCCATGGGTTTGAACAACAAGCGCATCGATTATCGTGCCGGCGCAGTACAAGTGCCTTCTTTGGAAGTGCCGCCTGATCTGACCTCACGGCCTCGTGGATCTCGCCGACATGTACATGGGCCGCGAGGACGACGGCAGCTACAGCGACGGCTTCGAGATCTACTTCGCCGTCAGCTGCCTCGACGAGACCTGGCC
>JBBRBS010000103.1:0-8405 GCA_038205615.1 Burkholderiales bacterium
TCGAGGTGCTGTTGTCCGTGCTGCTGACAGCCATCCTGCTGGTTCCGGCCTTGCAGGCGCTGACGGGTGCGATTTCCGGCAGCAGCGCTAACCTCTCTGCAAGGCAGTTCGCGCTGCGCGGCAAGATCGAAGAGGCATTGAGCCAGCCGTTCGGCAATCTTTATGCACAAACGTATCTGGCGGGCGGCAATACCGCCAGCTCGGTGAGTGCCAGTTTCTCGGATGCCGCAGGCATCACCGACCGCCGCGTGCTGGTGCTGTACCGTTTTGATGCCGCAACCGGTGCGCTGAGCGCAGGCGATACCGGGCTGCTGTATGTGAGCGCTTATTACGAAGCCGACGGCAGTGGTAGCGCACTCAATACGCTCGCCGGCAGGTGGTGGTGATGCGGGCAGCGCAGCGGGGTGTGACCCTCATCGAGCTGGTGCTGTCCATCGCGATCGGCGCCATTTTGCTGGCCGGCATCAGCAATTTGCTGAAGATCGGGTTCGATGCCGGGGCATCCGTGCGCAACAGTAACGAGCTGGCCTATCAGGGCAGTTTTGCGCTGGCGCGCATCGAGGATAAGGCGCGTGGCACACCTCCCAAGGCACTTGCGGCGCCCGCCGCCAATACCTCAGGAGACTGGTTCGCGCCGGCCGGCTGTGCCGGTGCGGCTTGTGTCATGTACTGCCTCAATGCGGGCCGCCAGTTGATCGAGACCACAACCGCCGACACGACCTGTGCCGGCACGCTGGTCATCGCCACCAATGTCGCTGCCTTTTCCGCCACGCTGCCCGCCGTGATCGGGCGGCCAGCAGCGCGGCTCAGTCTGACGATGAGCAACGCCAGTAGTACGCAGACCCTGTCTGCCGGGATGCGACTCGGCGGGGGCGTGCTGTGAGGCCGCGTAGCATGGCAGGCTTTACGCTGCTGCCGGTGATGATCACAATGACCCTGATCGCGGCCATCGCCTTTATGCTCAACCGCGACAACGGCATGAATGCCGGGATGGTCGCAGGTCAAAGCGATGCGGAGCGCGCCCGTTATACCGCCGAGGCCGGCCTGCAAATGGTCAATGCGCTGTCGCAGGCAAAAAACTGCGCAGGCTACACCGACCTTGGCGCGACGACATTTGGCGCCGGCAGTGTTACATCGACGATCAATCCGAAAAACGGCACGCCGGTCACGCTGACCGCGACTGCCACCACGACCGAGGGCGCTGCAGCGCAGCTTACCCGAGCGAACGTCGTGATGCACCAGAGCACGCCCTATACGATCACGCTGCAGCCCGGCACCCCAGGGCGTGACACGTCCATCGGCCTTGCTAGCCCGACCGTCAATCACGGCGCCGATCCCACCATGAGTATCAATGCCGGCCAGTACGTATCGCTGGTGCAGTTCGATCTGTCGACGATTCCCGCAGGCAGCGTCGTTCAGTCCGCACAGTTCTCGCTCTATCATTCGAATGGCGGAAACAATATCGCGAGCATCTTTACCGTGAGCCGGCCGTGGAGCGAAGGAACGGGCCTGGCCGGGACGGGCGCGACCTGGAATAGCTCTGATGGTGTCAATCCGTGGACGGCTGCCGGCGGCGACTACGATCCGACATCGGGCGTTAACATCACGCTTCCGGCAATCAACAACTGGGCCAGCTGGGACCTGACGACTCAGACGGCTGCGTGGCTATTGGGCAATGTGCCCAATTACGGCATCGCGCTCTTGGAGATGGGCAGTGGTACCGATGCCTTCGCGAGCAGCGACAACGGAACAGCGGCCAATTGGCCCAAACTCGTCGTAACCTTCCTGCCGCCGTGCGGCTGGGTGCCGGCCGCGACCGGCGTGACCCTGCCGGCGACGGGTGATACCTGGATTGACGAAGCCCACTCGAACTCCAACTACGGCGGCTCGATATCGTTGACGGTCACCAACGCACTGAAGAGGGGGCGCGGACTGGTGCAGTTCGACGTGAGCAGTATCCCGGCGGGCAAGCTGCTCAAGAGCGCGACGTTGCGGCTGTTCACCGGGTCGTTCACCGCCAATGGTAATCTTACTTCGATCGTTACGGTGAACCCGGTAAACGTACCCTGGACGGAAGCCGGCGCGAACTGGAAAACGGCCAACGGCTTGAGCAACAGCTGGATGGGGGGCGGCTTCGGTGGTAATTTCGCAGCCGCAGCGGCGAGCGCGACGCTCAGCAGTACGTTCGCATCGGGCTGGGTGGAGTGGGACATAACCGCCCTTGCGCAGCAATGGGTCGACGGCGTCAGCCCGAACTACGGCGCGGGGGTGATGATTGACACGTCTTCTGCCGTAATATTCAACAGCCGGGAGTTCACGGTAAACCAGCCGCAACTGGTGATTACCTGGTGAGCCTGACTATGAATAAATTAAGCTGGATGAAGACCGTATTTGACACGCTGTTTAAGCGGTTGCCCTCCGTGCTGCCGGGACTTGACAGGGGTTTTTGCATCGGACTGGAAATGGGGCCGGACCGGCTGAACCTGGTGCAGATGGAACTGGTGGCAGGCAGACCCGCGATCCGCGCGATTGCCTCCCTGCCTTATCCTTGCCCGCGCGATGAGCTGCATCCAAAGCAACTGAAGTCCTTGTTAAAACTGGCCTGTGCCACGCAGCCTTTCAAGGGGCGGCGCGTGGTGTCCTGCCTGCCTGCCAGCCAGATCAAGCTCATTACGGTCAGCTATAAGGAAGGCCAGCCCGATGCCGTGGCGATCGTGGCCGAATTGCGCGAGCGACTGCAAGGTGAGCTGGATAACCTGGTGGTCGATTTCATGACCTTGCGTCAGCACGATGCAGGCTCAGGCCGCCGGGATGCGCTGGTCGCCATGGCACCCCGTGACAAGGTGGTGGCTTATCTGGATTTTCTGACCGAGGCCGGGCTGCAGGTGGAGGCGCTGGATATTGGCCCTGCCGCGCTGGCGCGACTGGTCAGCCATGCAGGTGCGCTGCGTACCCCCGATTTTCCTTTCCTGCCGAATGCGTTGTTGATCAATTTCGGGGCTGATTCGAGCTATTTGACGGTGATCTGGGGACGCCGCCTGATGCTGGATCGCACCGTCGAATTTTGCGAAAACAACCTGTTCAATCGCCTGAAAAAAGTGCTCGATATGCCGCACGATTTGGCTGTCCGTCTGCTGTATGGCAAAAATTCGGCGCTGGATGATCCCGATGGCGCCGTGCGGATGATCGCTGAAGTGCTCCGGCCTGAGATTGCGCTGCTGTTGCAGGAAATTAACAAGACGCTGGTCTATATGGCGTCCCGTACGCACGGGAAATCGCTGGACATGATTTATCTGGCCGGCAGGGTGGCGCCTGGCGTGATGAATGCCCTGATGGAACAAATGAAAATGCCGGTGCACATACTGAATCCCGTTGAGGTTTTCTCGCCTGAAACAGGCCGGCTGGACCATGAAAGTATCGGGGACGTGACCGGGATCGCCTTGTCTGCCGGCCTCGCGTTACGGGGGGTTCCGGAACATGAGTGAAATGGACCTGATCCCGGCAGATTATCGTCAGAACCGCCGGGTCAGGGGGCTTGTCGTTAAGTTTTTCGTGCTGTGCATCGTGCTGCTCAGCTGCATCGGAATAGCCAGAATACTGCTGGGTTATCTGATCTGGCGGGAAAACGTGCAGGTGGTTCGTCTTCAACAGCAGGAACAGGTCACAGAACAAAACAAGGCCAGAGGCGATGAATACCGCCAGCAGAAACAGGCGACCTTGCAGCAGTTAGCCGCGCTGGATGAATTGCGCGGCGGGGATCGCGCAGCCCTTTTTCTGCACGCGATTGACAACGCTTACCGTGCCGGCGTGTGGCTGGACACGCTGCATTTCATGCGTCGCAATGGCACAGGCACGCTACAGGCGCCCGGTGCGGTTAATTCGGGCATTATCGTGGTGCCGGCCGGTTCAGACGCACAGGATATCAATCAGGGTGTCGAGATCGCGGGGCATGCGATTAACCATTCCGTGCTGGCTGAATTCATGCGCGCACTCGATGCGCAGTCCGGCGTGGCAGGGCTGAGTCTGATCGACACGGTAAGCCGAAACTATACCAGCATGCAGGTGGTGGATTTCAAGCTGGCCTTGCAAATGGGTGCGAAGGCGCAATGAAAGCGATCCTCGATGTCGCGTGCAGAATGAATCAGCGCTTGTTGACTGGCTTGATGTTACTGCTGGCCGGTGTGCTGCTGTTCGAGGGCTGGATGCTCTTGCTGCGCAAACCCTATGCGGAATATCAGCAGATGCATGTCAGCCGGGTCGCACTGGCATCAGCGCTGGGGCAGAGTGCTGACCCGTCAGGTGAACTTGGCAAAATGGCCGAGGAAATCAGGCATCTGCAGGCGCGACTGAGCGGCGAAATGCGTGTGTCTGCATCGGATGACACAATGGTCGCATCGGTGATCGAGGCGTTGGATCGTTCTGCTGCCGCGCACGGGGTCACGTTGTCAGGCGTCAAACCGATGGCGAAAAAACAGGTCTCGTTATTCGAGGAAGTCGTATTCGAAGTCAGCGCTCAGGGCGCTTATCTGCGCTTATCTGAATGGATGCTGGATTTTGGAAAAACGCTGGGCAATAACGCGACGGTCACTGATTTTGATTTGAAAACAACCGATGCAGGGCGACAAGTGATCTTGACGATGAATGTCGCACTTTATCGCCCGTTAAAACAGACTGGAGCGGTCAAATGAGCACAAGTTTTTATCACTGGGCGCTGATGGTGGTCGTTGTGGGCTGTCTGCCGCCGGTATTCGCCGAGGGGCTGTTGCATAACGATCCTTTTGCACGGCCGCTACTGGATGTGCAGGGTAGCGCGCAGGGCGCGGATTTCGAGCCGGGTGCCTCGTGGCATCCGCAACTGACGGCCGTGATGCTCGATGGCAAAAATTCACTGGTCAGCCTCAATGGTGAGATCGTTGGCATCGGCGATCAAAAAGACGGCTACCGCCTGATACGGGTTCGGGAGCAGGAAGCGGTATTTAAAAAGGATGGAAAACGCATCGTGCTGAAGATGGACGACGCCGTCGGAAGCCGTCAGAGTGCTCAAAAATGAATAAAATAAACCGCATCGTTTATGCCCTGTTGATGATCGCGCTGATGAGTATCGCCGGTACGGCTGAAGCCGCTGACACGGACAGCCGGCAAGTCTCGGCTAACCGGGTCACGCTGAACTTTCGGGATTCCTCCATTCAGGAAGTTTTTGATGTGCTGTCGCGCAAGGACAAGGTCAACATCATTCTCGGTCAGGGGGTGGCAGGTCAGGTTTCGGTTAACCTTTATGATATTACCGTTCAGGATGCGATTTACCGCGTGGCTGAGGCGGCTGGTTTAAACGTGGAGCAGCGTCGTAACGGGGATTATGTGATCATCAAACGCAGTGAAGTCGGCCTGGATCACCCCGATGGTCAGACGCAGCTGCGCACGTTCAAGGTGCAGTATTCGGATCCCAAGCAGGTAGCGGAAATCCTGGCCAAATATCTTTCCCGCTACGGCAAGATTACACCGCTCATCGCCCGACGCATGATCGTCATCGAAGATACGCCTGAATTCATCGCGCGCGTGAGCAAACTTCTTCAGGAGCTGGATGTGCAGCCCAGGCAGGTGTTGATCGAGGCCAAGGTGCTGGAAATTACCTTGAATGACAGCGAAGCCTATGGCGTGGACTGGAGCCATATTTTCGGTTCTGCGGCGAACGGTCAGGGTCGTTTTGGCACCAATGGACTGGCGACAGGCAGCGTGGCGGGCGGCCCGAAAGCGGCAGGATTCTTTTTTAGCCTGTCCAACCGAAATCTGAATTTGTTTCTCGAAGCGAGTGAGACGAAAAACCGTGTGCGCACGCTCGCCACCCCGAAACTGCTGGCGATGGAAAACCAGGAGGCAAAGGCGGTGATCGGCAACAGCACGGGTTACAAAGTGACGACCACCATCAATCAGGTCACCACGGAAAGTATCCAGTTTCTTGAGTCCGGCGTGATTTTGCGGGTTACGCCCTCCGTGGATCAGCAGGGGCGTGTGCTGCTCAAGGTGCACCCCGAAGTCAGCTCGACCACATTCAATGCCGGTATACCGGATAAAAAGAGTACTGAAGTGTCGACCGAATTGCTCTGCGAAGATGGTCAGTCAGTCTTCATCGGCGGACTGATTAAAAGGGTCAGCAGTAATGTCAGGGCAGGGATTCCTGTGCTGGGGGATATTCCCGGTATAGGACGACTGTTTTCATCGAACAGCGAATCGGTCACCAATACCGAGACGGTGGTTATCATTACGCCCAGAATAGTCTATGAGCCGCGCGCCGCCGCTGATTTTTCGGATGCGCAGCTGATACGGATTGAACAAACCTCGGCTTTGACGCTGGATAAACCTTAAAAGGTTTTCCATGCCCGAAAGGGTGAGCAGAGCGATGTTTTTAAATTAAGTAAAAATAATGATATAAATCAATATGTTGTATTATGCCAGCCACGCGCCGTCGCGATAGATCACCTCATCGTCCAGCGTGACGGTTTCGGTCAAGGCAAACACGTCCACATGGTAGCGGGCGGCCGCCTTCTTGATTTGCGGCTTGTTGTAACTGCCGTGTTTGGCGCCCAGCGACAGATGCACGCCGCACATGCGTTCGTAGGTGCCGATATCGCTGACCAATCTGTCCTGAGTAAAAGTGCGGTTCAGCCCGAGGCCCAGTTCGCGCACCCAGATTTCACCTTCATCGGCGCGTATCTTGGCGAGCACCAGGTCGAACTCGGGTGTCGAATCGACCGTGCCGGTGACACGGCCTTTGTCGACGATCAGCGTGATCGGATGCGCGGGTTTGTTGACGGTAAAACTGGTGTCGCCAAAAACGGACAGGCGCACGCGGCCGTTCAGTGCCTCAAGGTCTTTTGATTCGGTAAACACCTCGCCGATCGGGAACTGGCCGCCGACATTGTGCATCTGGCTGTAGTCGCCCACGTTGAGTTTGGCAGGCTCAAATCCGGATGAAAAGATCAGCTGCTCGCCGAAGCTGTTGATGACGCCCACCTTCGCGCTGTCAAAGCGCGCTTTCAGGGCATGTCCCACACCGCGTACATAGACAGGGTCATAGGCTAGCGATTCGATATACAGCAGCGCCTCATCACCGGGCATGCGCGACAGGTGCGGGTGTTCGATCACCTTGAGTGCGCGTTTGAAAAGTTCGACGCGGATGCGGAAGGCATCCAGACGAAAACTGGTGGACTGGATCAGCACCACCAGGTCGCCCGGGATCAGGCGCTCAAATTCTGCGCGCACCGTTGCAGGCTCCACACTGTCAAAATCGATGAATGTCGCATCGGGCAGGCAGCAATGGTAGGCCTGTGTCAGCGCGACGGCCAGCGCGCATTGACCATCCCACACCACGACTGCCGATTGACTGTGTTGAATGGCATGCGTCAGGATGTCGCGCACGTTTTGCGTGGCAAGGTCGATCGCAGCTTCCGGGAGCGCGGTCATCGCCGGGCTAACTGCCGCTGACACGAAACCATCCGGTAATGCTGCGTCTTGTGTTGTGTGAGATGAGGACTTCATGCGGAAACGATTCGCTTAAAAAGATGATCATTGTGCCAAATTTCGGGGTGACTGTGGCGATCACGGCATTGCCATTGGGTTCGAACAGCACAAGCTCGCCGCCATCAGCGCTCTGCCAGTCTTCATTCAGGTACAGTACCGTGGTCAGGATGCGGTTTTTTTTGCCGTTCAGGACATCGGAGTGTTTTGCGTAGCCCGCGCCGTTGTTATAGATCGCATAGTGACATTCGTAGTCAAACAGTCCCAGATAGAGCGCCTCATTCAGACCATGCCGCAGCGTTTCCATGCAGGCAAGGTAGGATCGGTCGGTATCGTTCGTCTCATCGAGCCAGTTGATGAGATCGCCGCGTATCGTATCGATGTGCTTTTTGTCCGTGCCACGGCCGATATGCGCGGTTTGGAAATTCGTCAGGTCTCCGTCATGGCAACGGGTAAATAAAGCGCTCGTTAAATTAACCGGCAGCGCCTGATCCAGAATGATGTAGCCGGTGCGCTCCAGTTGCTCGGCAATTTCTGCTATGTTCATAATGGTTACCTGATGGTTGACAGGCAAGTTAACATAGGCGGGCATAACTTGTTGCGTAAACTTTTAAAGTGGAAATTTATGAAGCTCCGGTTCACCGCTATCATCGCCGTACTGACTGCCCTTCCGGCGTTTGCCGGCGAAATCGACAGCGCGGCTTTGATCGCGGCGCATAACAAATGGCGTGCGGAAGTCGGCGTCACTGAAAAATTAAGATACTCGCCGGAACTGGCGATCTCGGCGCAGGCCTGGGCCGATCACCTGAAGAAGACCAATCGCTGTCAGATGCGTCACAGCAAATCGGATGGGCAGTACGGCGAAAACCTGTACTGGGCCAGTGCGCTGA
>JBBRBS010000104.1:0-8359 GCA_038205615.1 Burkholderiales bacterium
GTACTCCAGCGACGGATGAGAGTTTTGTGGCTACCAGTTTAGCTTCATAAGCTCCGACATTCCACTTATCAATCTTAAAAAACCCTGCAAGCGGATACATCGAGCATTTTGCACGTTGAATATTTCCAACTGTCTCAAAACGCCAATAAGTATCAGCACAGGCCCGCCGCTGTGGTCGCTGACACGATTTGCATCAGCCAGGATTTGGCCATCACCGATACCGTTATTGCGCCGGGTTCTGAGCTGGCGGCCGGTACCGCATGAATGTCTTCCGGGTCGGTTAGCGTGTGCTCTTCGGCTATGAAGGGCAGGGCAGATGGCCAGCGGCGTTTATTGCCGGGGGGCTTGGGGGTAGTGAAGATCAGAACCCGGTCGGCGGCCAGGATGCCGATGCAATCGCGGGTCTTGGGGATCTCAGACAGGAGCGATAGTCCCTGTTGCAACACAGAGCCTGATTCGTCGCACAAAGCCCACGGGCAGGGGGATGAACTGTCCCGCCATTGGACTGAAAAATAGATACGAAGCATGTTCATGAAGTAACCACCATCGATAAAATACCCAGCAGGACAGGTTGATGCAGCAAATAAATAATCAGGCTGTGACGACCGGCCAGCGCCAGCGGCTTGGCCCAACGGCCAGGTTGATGCTCGGTAACCCAGGCGGATTTTGCAACCATCAGCCGGCCCAGAAAAATGCCCGCCAATACTACGCCAAACCAGGGGAAAAACGGCACGTAATCTTCGGTGAACGGCTTGTAGGTCATGAAGCCCAGCCATTGCAGAGCGGGCGCATTGAACAGCGGGTTGCTGTAGAACACGCCTGCCAGCAATATCAGCAGCGCACCTGTCAGGTTGATGTAGTGAAAGCGCACAAACAGGCGACCCAACAGGCAGGCTAGCAGAATGAAGTGCAGTATGCCAAAGAAGATGAAACTCTGGGGGAACATCATATAGCTGCCAAGCGTGACAGCGATGCAGGCTGCCAGCAGTTTCGCCTGTCTGCGCCAGAACGAGGCGGTGTTCGCGCGCTGTGCATTCAGCACGAGACTGATCCCGACCAGCAGCAGGAACAGACTGACAATGCCGGCGCGGGCGACTAGCCAGAAGGAGGCGTTATTGAAGTCCTGATGTATCCAGCCGTAGTAATTCAGATCGAAACTTGCGTGGTAGGCGATCATCAGAACGATCGCGACCCCCCGCAGTGCATCGATCGCAAGATAGCGCTGCAGTGCTGTATCAGGCATCGAAGCGGTGGTGGATATTTTTTTACTGCGTTTACTCATTGTACGTTCTGCCACACAACCATCGGCCAGCCTCCGGTGCGCTGCAACAGCGCCTGAGTGGTGACTTGCGAAGTGTTTACACGGGCGCGACCTGTCACCCAGAAAAAGGCACTGCTGACGGAAAAATCCTGACTATTCATTTGTGTACCATTTCTGGGCAGGCGTTGTTGAAAATCAATGATGTCCTTGAAGGGTTTGCCGCGTCGCTGCTGCACCAGTGAACGCGCATCCGATAAGCTCATGTCCGGTATTACAGCCGCCAGCACCTCGGCCTGCGCAAAATTGACATTGATCGGCATCGAGATCGGCAGCACGCTGACAAACGGCCGCAAACGCTCCATGCTGCGTTCGTCAAATCCTTTCACGATCGCTAACTCGCCCAGTTCCACCAGCGGGCGGTTTGCGGTTCGGTAGGGCTGCGGCAGGGACAGGTAGTAAACATCCTCGGCGCCCCCCGGATACTGTGCTTCACTGTCGCTGTCCATCCAGTCGGCAAGCGCCGGGGCAAGCTCAGCGGGCAGGCCGAGCAGACCCAGCAGCCGCCGGAATTGAGCGATGTCGGGCGCGCTGCTGACGCCGTTTCGGACCAGATTGTTCAGATTGAACAGGCCTTGCCTGTCCTCGATCACGCCGATCACCTCACCGCTATCAACCGGCATGGCCGGCAGGCGCAGCGCCCACATTTCGCCTTCGTGGTCGGTCTTGTTGGCATTCAAATCGTCGGCCAGCACGGCACGGGCCCAGTCGATGCCGGCAATGCCTAAGCGTCGTGCCTGCGCGTGGTCGAACTGACTTTCAACCTGGCGCTGCCACAATTGTTGTTGCTGTGCCAGATACGTTGCCAGCACGGTCGCCAGCGCCACGATCAGCATGACCATGATGATGGCAACGCCACGTTGAGGAGGGTGTGGTTTCATTGCAGCGCAAAAATTCGGGTTAACTGGTCGCCGCTGATCAGCGTCAGTGATACCTCGGCCGCCTGCGGCAGGCCTCCAGCGCCGCCTGTTGACGGCCATTGTGTCTGCCAGTTGCCGCTGGTGTCGAGATAGCGCCACTTGAATTCCCTCACCCCTTCGAGCAGTGGATAACGAACCGGCTTTGCACGTTCAGGCTGATCCAAAGACGCCCAGCGCAGCAGCACGATGTTGCCCTGTTCCAGGCGATAGGCGATACGATGCGGTGGGCGCATGGCAAGACCCTGATCCGGTATGCCTGCGCGGGTAAAGGTCAGCTCCGCATCGTCCTCGCCCACGACCACTGGGTGACCGATCCATTCCGGCCGCGATAGCCCGCCCGAATCCCGCACGCTGCGATGAACCGCCTGCGCGATATCCTGCTCCACCCTCGCAAAGAAAAATGTCAGATGCTGCCATTTGCGCGTTTCAGCAGCGACCCGTTCGCGGGTCTGCAATACCGCATCCAGACTGCGGTAGCCCGCCACCGACAGCAACGCCAGAATCACCAGCGAGACCAGCAGTTCGATCAGCGTAAATCCTCTCTGGCAGGATCGAGGATTGAGGGTTGCGGATTGAGGATTATGGATTATCATCGGCGCGGGAATTGCACCAGATAGCCGCTCAGGTGGCGCAGCGCATATTGTGGATCGTGTTCCTGAGCGACGCTGACTTCAATGTGGCGAAACGCAGGGTTAGGGGTGGCGCTGATTTTTTCATCCCAGATAAATTTCAGGCCCGCCTGCACTTCAACTCCGTGTTGCGCACCGATGGGCAACCAGTCGCCACGCCCGGCATGCAACGCGAGGCGGTTTTGTGCGACCCAGTCGGCCAGCAAGCGCTGCCTTAACGCATCGACGTGGTTGGTGCTGGCGCTGGTGGCGCGCAGCACCGCAGCCAGCGCAATGGCGAGTATCGCCAGGGCGACCAGGGATTCGAGCAAGGTAAACCCCCTTTGCGAACGAGATTGCTTCATGGCAGTGTCGCCTGATTATCCAGCGACGTAATCACGTCTCCTGTGCTCTTGCCGATGATGCCGGCGTTGCCGTATTGATTGCCGAGGCGGATGCGATACGGCAGGCAGAAGCCGTGTGCGCTGAGTGATAATTTGTCGCCGGGCTTGAGTGGCAAATCTTCGACGGTGATCTGGCTGATGCGTATTCCATCCGGTAGCTCACGCGGGCGAAACATCGTGTCGTCCTCGATGCGTACCCAGTCGTTGTAGTCATTTTTTTTCCAGAACCGGTAATGCGATGCTTCGCCAGACCAGGCAAGCGGCCGCCCGCTGGCCTGTGCTTCCAACGCGGCATTCTCCAGCAATAGCGCCAGGCGTTCAGACTCACGGCGCAGCACGGCGCGGTTGTCCGGCATCAGTTGCACCACGGTCGCCCCCAGCGCGATACCCATTACCACCAGCACGACCAGTAGTTCGACGAGAGTGAAGCCACGTTCATGATTCAGACCGCAGGATTCAGACCGCAATGCCGCAGCGGCATTCCCACGGAATATAGACGATAAAACTGTCTTATTTCTGAATGAAGTGTCTCCACGCACGGGGGCTGTGCCGTTGTGGCGTGAAGGAGGCCGCATGCCGGATTCAGCGATGCGCTTTTGGCGAGTTACAAATCCCACGAGCCGATGTCTGCATCGGTGCCTTCGCCGCCCACCTCACGGTTCGCGCCAAAGCTCATCACGTCGACATCTCCGTGCAAGCCGGGTTGCAGGTATTTGTACGGACTTCCCCAGGGATCTTTCGGCAGTTTTTCCAGATAACCATTGCCTTTCCAGTTCTCCGGCACAGGCTGAGTCGCAGGTTTTTTAACCAGCGCCTGCAAACCTTGTTCTGTGGTGGGATAGCGCATGTTGTCCAGCTTGTAGAGTTTCAGCGCCTGCGAGATTGCACCGATATCCTGCCTTGCCGCTGTGACGCGTGCCTCGTCCGGGCGGCTCATGACCTTGGGTACGATCAGCGCCGCGAGCACTGCGATGATGACAATGACGACCATCACCTCGATCAGTGTGAAACCGTGTGAACGGAGGGTTGAGTATTGGGTGGATTTCATGTGGTAGCTCATTTTAAGGTTGGCACTGATGAATAAGCGCGGAGTTTATCAGTCTGTCAGAGTTAAAGGCAAGTTGGTTAAGGGTAGATATAAATATTATTTATAATCAGATAGTTAATTTAAATTAAAACGCTCCTGACATGAAATTGACATAAGGCTGGCATCAGCCTTGCATCACCGCCGGCGGGTCGTTGCTGATTGCTAGACGATATGCATTTTTTCCCGCGTGTTTTGCCTCATACAAAGCCAGATCTGCGCTTTTCATCAGACTCTCCGCATCCGTGCCATGCGTTGGAAAAATACTGATCCCGATGCTGACGGTTATGTTCACACGATGTTCTTCAATACGATAGGGGCGTGATACGGACTGGATTATTTTGGGCGCGAAACGGGCGATATCCTCGGCGTGAGTTAACTCAGACAACACAATCACGAACTCATCGCCGCCCAAGCGAGCCACGGTGTCCTCTTCGCGTACCGCCGCGACCAGTCGGTCGGAGACCATCTTCAGCAGTGTGTCGCCCGCATCGTGACCTAGCGTGTCGTTTATCTGCTTGAACCCGTCCAGATCCAGATACATCACGACCATCATGCTGCGGCGTCTTTGCGCCTGAGCGATGGATAACGAAAGGCGGTCCATTAACAGCCGCCTGTTCGGCAACCCGGTCAGCGCGTCATGCAGTGCCATGGTTTTGAGCTCGTCGCTGGAATGCTCGAGTCGTTTGTACAACAAGCGCACTTCCAGCATGTTGTGAACGCGTGCCAACACCTCGGTCAGATCAAACGGTTTTGTTATGTAATCCTTGGCGCCGGCCTTAAGTGCGCGCAATTGCTGATCCGGTTGGGCGGTGATAACCAGTACCGGAAGATAGCCGTCCGGTTCAATTTCTTTGAGCGCCTCCATCACTTGAAAACCATCCATGCCGGGCATGTGCAGGTCGAGCAGGATCAGGTCGTAGCGGTTCTCGAGGTGAAGTTTATAGGTGTCATGCGGATTCGTTGTAGCATTGACGGATTTATAGCCCGCAGTTTGCAGTATCTGCTCAAGCAGAAGGACATTGACCTCCTGATCATCGACGATCAGTATTTTTCCTTGAAGAATATCGGGGGGACTTGTCATAAAAATTGCAGCGCCTTAATTATTTTAAGCGGAGTCTTTTTCTGCGTACGTATCATGCATGTCAAAATTCGGGCGGAAACCTTACGGCCACGTTCACTGCAAAGTCTGCGAAGGCCGGGGAGCTAAACCCGGATTGAAAATGAACTCTATGATTTGATTATGGTAAGTAAGGCAGGTGCGCTCTGTCTGTTAACGCACAGAGGGTGAGGATGGGGTGTAAAGCTGGAACTCAGGGGATGCACGTCAGGTCGGGCGACTGAAAACTACCCGTAAACCTGACTTGTTTTTCGTTACGGCTTTAGGTCCGGTTCAGGTGGTTATTCCATGTCGTGTTGTATCGTTTCTGTCACGTCCTTGCCGATACCCCGGTAGCCGGTATAGCGGCCGGTTTGATCGAACATCGGCTCACCGCTCACCATCAAATATTGCCGCGAACCGTCAGGAAGAGTCCTGCTGTAGACAAAATCCAGAAAAGGCCGTCTTGCGGCCAGATTCGCCTCAAGGATTGCACGCCCGGCCTCATCCCAGTGCGCACCGTGATCTTCCCTTGCCACATTGTGCGCATCGTCCACCCGGATGCCGAGCATTTCAAATACCGCGCCGAATATCTTGGTGAAATGTCCGTTTTTGTCCTGTTCCCAATACCAGTCGGATGTCAGCTCAGTCAGCCTGCGATAACGTGCTTTGCTTATCGTCAACTCGGCTGTCCTCTCCAGCACCGTCTGTTCCAGCTGTTTGTTATGATCTTCGAGTTTTTTATATAACAGTCGCACTTCCAGCATGTTGTGGATGCGCGTCTGTACTTCGAGCAGATCAAACGGTTTTGCGACGAAATCCTTCGCGCCGGCGCCGAGTGCGCGCAGTTTGTGATCGGGTTGGGCTGTGACCACGAGCACTGGCAGGTAGTCGTCCTGGTCGAGTTCACTCAGACGCTCCATGACCTGGAATCCGTCCATGCCGGGCATCTGTAGGTCAAGCAGAATCAGGGCGTAGTTATTTTGCCTGTGCAGTTCGCAGACGGTATAGGGGTCTGTCGTCGAGGTAATGCTGGTGTAGCCGGCGTCGCGCAGCAATTCCTCCAGCAGAAAGACGTTGGATTCCTGATCGTCAACGATCAGGATGCTGGCATTCAGAATTTCTTGTTCGCTAATCATTGTATTTAGCCCATTCATTTGTCTTGTGCCGTCTTGTCAGATAGTTTCAGCGCATCATCTAATGCGTTCATAAACTCATTGACCTTGATCGGCTTGGTGAGATACCTGAAAAATCCGGCTCCCAGTCCCTTTTTTACATCGCGTGGCATCGCGTTGGCACTAATCGCAATCACAGGGATGTGCGACGTGGAAGGATCCTCGCGCAGCAGTTTCAGTACCTGGAATCCGCTTAATCCTGGCAGATTGATATCCATCAGGATGACATCCGGACGATGGTCGTAGGCAAGCGCAATACCCTTTTTTCCGTCGCGAGCGGTCAGCATGCTGACCAGCGGGTGATCGGCAATGATTTGTTCGACCAGCATCAGGTTGGCCGGATTGTCTTCCACATAGAGCAGGGTGCGCGTCGTAGCGCCCCCCTTGGTATTTATCGCGGCTAGCGGTTCTGCGTGCAGTGTTTGTTCTGCGGCAAATTGTGGCATCTCATCGCGGATCAGTTCGATCCAGAATTCGCTACCCACCCCGACGGTGCTTTGCATGCCGATGGTGCCTCCCATCAGTTCGACCAGTTGTTTTGTGACCACCAGGCCGATGCCCGTGCCTTCCTCAGCGCCATCGGCCTGACCCAGACGATTGAACGGCTGAAACAGCTGCGTCATTTTTTCCGCTGACAATCCGGCACCGCTGTCTTTGACCATGATACGCAAGCGTTCCGGCGTGCTCTCGGTGCAGTTGACTTCGACCGTTCCATTCTGGCGGTTGTATTTGATCGCATTGGACAACAGGTTAATCAGAACCTGCTTCACCCGGGTCCGATCGGCATAGGCAAACCAGGTCGTGTCGAAGGGGAGAAAGGTCAGCTTGATGTCACGCTGTAGTGCCATCGGTTCTATCATGGCATGGCATTCGTTGAGAACATCGATCAGCGCCACCGGTTCGCGTGACAGTGTTATCTTGCCGGATTCAATTACCGCAAGGTCGAGGATTTCGTTAATCAGTTCCAGCAGATACCATCCCGCTTTGATAATTTGCTGTACCCTCATCATCTGCGCAGCGGTAGGCGGCGGCGCACCGGATTCGAGCAACTGTGCGAAGCCTAAGATGGCATTGAGCGGGGTGCGCAGCTCATGGCTCATGCTGGATAAGAAATCTGATTTGGCGAGGTTGGCTTTTTCTGCAACAGACTTCGCATTCTCCAGTTCCCGATCCATGCGTTTGCGCTCGGTAATGTCGCGTGCTGCGGCAAACACACCCTGCAACCTTCTGTCCCGATCATAGAAGGTGGACGCATTGAAGGACACTACCGTTTCACGGCCGTCACGGGCGCGGGCAGTCAGTTCGTAGTTGGAGACCTTCTTTTCGCTCAATACACGCTTGATGCCCGCCTCGGCACGAGCAGGATCGGTAAAGTAGTTCTTGAACGGCGCGCCGATCAACTCGTCGCGCGTGCAGCCGGTGAGTTCCTCCATCTGCTTGTTGGCATCGGCAATGATGCCGGACGGATCAGTCGTGATGATCGCGTCGATGTTGGACTCAATCAGTGAACGTGTATAAAACTGCTGGTCGCGCAGACGCTGATCGAGTTTTTTCTGCTCTTCTTCGATTCGTTTCCGTGCGGTGTTGTCGGTGCCGATCAGCAGGTAGCCGATGATGGAATTTGCATCGTCGCGCAGTGCCGTGACCGATACGACCGCCGGAAAACGGCTGCCGTCCTTACGGATATAGGTCAGCTCGTAAATATCCTCGATTCCGCGTGATGCCTTGAATACCAAGGCTTCAAAGCCTGG
>JBBRBS010000105.1:0-8339 GCA_038205615.1 Burkholderiales bacterium
ACATCATCAACCTGGAAAAGTCCGTAGCGCTGTTTGCAGAAGCAGAAAGCTATGTACGCAAGCTGTCAGCGAAAAAAGGCACTGTCCTGTTCGTGGCAACTAAGCGTCAGGCGCGTGAAATTTTGCAAGAAGAAGCTGTTCGCGCAAACTCCCCGTTTGTGAATCATCGCTGGTTGGGCGGTATGCTCACCAACTACAAGACAGTTCAACAATCCATCAAGCGTCTGCGCGATCTGGAAGCGATTGCCGCTGACGGTTCGGCTGAAGGCATTTCCAAGAAAGAAGCGCTGATGATGGCGCGTGAACTGGAAAAGCTCAATCGCAGCCTGGGCGGTATCAAGGATATGCCTAACCTGCCGGATGCAATTTTCGTCATCGACGTTGGCTACCAGAAGGGCGCTATCGTTGAAGCCAAGAAGCTGGGTATCCCTGTTATCGGTATCGTTGATACCAATAACTCGCCTATCGGCGTTGACTTCGTGATCCCTGGTAACGACGATTCTACCCAGGCGATTCGTTTGTATGCTCGTGGCATCGCTGACGCAGTTTTGGAAGGTCGCGCACAGGCTTTGAATGAATTGGTTCAGCAAGTTGCTGAAGAGCCGGAACAAGTAGCCTAAGTTTCAATTAGGCGCGGAAAGGGGCGCAAGCCCCTTTTTTTGTAAGTTTTTATCAGAAATTCAGGAGTCAAGCATGGCAGAAATTACTGCAAGTATGGTCAAGGAATTGCGCGAAGCCACCGGTCTCGGCATGATGGAATGTAAAAAGGCATTGGTCGAAGCCAACGGCGATTTCAAGGTTGCTGAAGAACAAATGCGCATCAAGAGCGGCGCCAAGGCAAGCAAGGCTTCTTCACGCGTTACTGCGGAAGGTGTCGTCAGCGCGTATATCGCAGCTGACGGCAAGTCCGGCGCGATCGCTGAAGTTAACTGCGAAACTGATTTCGTGGCTAAAAACGATGATTTCATCGCGTTTGCAAAAAATGTCGCTGAAACAGTTGCGAAGCACAATCCTGCTGATATCGAGGCGTTGTTGGCTTTGAATATCGTAAATGGCACCGACAGCGTTGAAGAAACACGCAAGGCGCTGGTCATGAAGCTGGGTGAAAATCTGACCGTTCGTCGTATTGAGCGTTATGAAACGGCGACAGGTTCGCTGTCTACCTATTTGCACGGCAGTAAGATCGGCGTGTTGTTGAATTTCACAGGCGGCGATGAAACGCTCGGTCGCGATATCTGCATGCATATTGCAGCTTCCAAGCCTAAGTCGGTCGATATCACCGGTGTTAATCCGGTGGACATCGAAACTGAACGCCGTATCGCCATCGAAAAAGCGCGTGAAGCCGGCAAGCCGGAAGCGATGCTGGAAAAGATTGCCGAAGGTACCGTGCAAAAGTTCCTTAAGGAAGTCACGTTGCTGGGCCAGGTATTCGTCAAGGCTGAAGATGGCAAACAAACCATCGAGCAATTGTTGAAGGCTCGCGGCGCATCGGTTGCTGCATTCCAGATGTTCGTTGTGGGTGAGGGTATCGAGAAGAAGGTTGAAGATTACGCGGCTGAAGTGGCTGCTACTATCGCTGCTGCACAAGGATAATTGTCATGAACACACCCGTCTATAAACGTATTCTGCTCAAACTTAGCGGCGAAGCCCTGATGGGCGACGACAGTTATGGTATCAACCGTGCCGTGATCGAGCGCATCGTGGCCGAGATTGCGGAAGTCGTAGCGATGGGTGTGCAAGTGGCGATGGTGATCGGCGGCGGCAATATTTTCCGTGGTGTGGCACCCGCCGCAGCAGGGATGGATAGAGCGACTGCCGATTACATGGGAATGCTGGCCACGGTGATGAATTCGATGGCGTTGCAGGACGCGATGAATCGCGCGGGGCTCGATTGCCGTGTGCAATCAGCGCTGAACCTGGAACAGGTCGCCGAACCGTTCATTCGTGGCAAGGCCCTGCGTTATCTGGAAGAAGGCAAGGTCGTGATTTTTGCAGCGGGTATCGGTAGTCCGTTTTTTACGACCGATACGGCTGCGGCTTTGCGCGGTGTTGAAATGAGTGCCGAAGTGGTGATCAAAGCCACCAAGGTGGATGGGATTTATACTGCCGATCCGAAGAAGGATCCGCACGCTGTGCGCTATCAGAGCCTGAGCTTTGATGAGGCGATCAGCAAGAATTTGCAGGTAATGGATGCGACTGCGCTGACCTTGTGTCGCGATCAGAAGTTGCCGATCATCGTATTCAGTATCTTCAAGCCGGGCGCGCTCAAACGCGTGGTGTTCGGTGAGGGTGAAGGTACGCTGGTACGTGTTGAGTAGCACTCTCGCAAATTAGGAGAAATCATGATTACAGAAATCAGAAAAGATACCGAACAAAGAATGCGCAAGTCGCTGGACGCGCTGCGCACTGACCTGGGTAAGATTCGTACCGGCCGTGCACATACCGGCTTGCTTGACCATGTGATGGTGGATTATTACGGCAGCCCGACGCTGGTGACGCAGGTCGCCAACGTCACGCTGGTCGATGCACGTACCATCGGTGTACAGCCCTTTGAAAAAAATATGGTCGGCAAGGTTGAACGCGCCATTCGCGATGCGGATCTGGGCTTGAACCCGGCTACTAACGGCGATCTGATCCGCGTGCCGATGCCGATGCTGACCGAAGAGCGCCGTCGCGATATGATCAAACTGGTCAAGTCCGAGGGTGAAGATGCGAAAATCGCGGTGCGTAACATTCGCCGCGATGCGAACAGTTCGCTGAAAGACTTGCTGAAGAAAAAAGAGATTTCCGAGGATGATGAACGTCGCGTGCAGGATGACATTCAGAAACTGACGGATCGCTTTGTATCTGAAATTGACCAGGCATTGGCCGCTAAAGAAGTTGATTTAATGGCCGTGTAACGGGTATCGCAAAATAATGGCTATCTTGCCCAGTTCCACGCGTATTATTCCTGAGATTGCCCATGTGCCGCGACATATCGCCGTCATCATGGACGGCAACGGGCGCTGGGCAAAACAGCGCTTTATGCCTCGCATCATGGGGCATAAACGCGGCGTCGAGTCTCTGCGTGCAACGGTCCGTGCATGCCGGGATCTGGGTGTAAAATACCTGACGGTATTTGCATTCAGCAGCGAAAACTGGCGCCGCCCGGCTGATGAAGTTACCTTTTTGATGTCGCTGTTTCTCAAAATGCTCGAACGCGAGGTTTCCAGCCTGCACAAAAACAACATCCGTCTCAAAATTATTGGCGACCGAAGCCGTTTTGACGACACGCTGCAGAAGACCATGAGTGACGCCGAAGCGCTCACGTCTGGCAATACCGGCCTGACGCTGACCATCGCGGCAAATTACGGCAGGCGCTGGGATATCATGCATGCGGTGCATAATTTGTTGCAAGACCAGCCCGAGCTGGCAACTTCATTTAGCGAAGATGATCTGCAGCCTTATTTGTCGATGGGGGATGTGCCTGAGCCGGATTTGTTCATTCGTACCGGAGGCGAGATGCGCATCAGCAATTTCATGTTGTGGCAGCTGGCCTATACCGAACTTTACTTTACTGACACCTTGTGGCCTGTTTTCGACCGCAAGGAATTGGAAAAGGCGATCGCTTCGTATCAGAATCGTGAGCGACGATTTGGCCGGACCAGTGAACAATTGTTAAGCGCGCCAGCGCAAAGCTGACTAGGAGAGATGCGTGCTTAAATCCAGAATCATTACTGCCGTCATTTTACTTTTAGCCTTGTTGCTGGTGTTGTTCGCCCTGCCGGATGCATGGTGGGTCGCCGTGGTCGTGGTGGTCGTGATGCAGGGTACGCTGGAGTGGTCGAAATTATCCAGGCTCTCCGGCAGGAATACCTACCTTTACAGCGCTTTGACGTTGGTGCTTGCACTGGCTATGGTCTGGTTCGATGCCAGTCACACCGGTGCAGAACGCGTTATTCCTCACTTGCTGGTCTACGCGGTGGCAGCCTTGCTCTGGCTGATCATCGTGCCGACCTGGATGATCGCAGGATGGCGGTGTGACAACAAATGGCTGATGTGTCTGACCGGTTGGGCGGTGTTGCTGCCGACCGGTCTGGCCATGGTGGATCTGCACGCTAAAGACCCCTGGGTCTTGTTGCTGTTGATGGGACTTGTCTGGGTAGCGGATATCGGCGCCTATTTTTCCGGTCGCAGGTATGGCAAGAACAAGCTCGCACCCAGCATCAGCCCCGGCAAGACCTGGGAGGGGGTTGCCGGCGGCATGCTCGGCGCGTCCGTCTACGTGTTGATCGTCTGGTATTTCACGTCAATCGCGCTGCTCCCTGCGATGCTGCTGGCTGGCTGGTGGTGGGTCGGGCTGGCGGTGATCGGTGATTTGTTTGAATCCTTAATCAAGCGTCAGGCGGGAGTCAAGGACAGCGGTGCACTGCTGCCCGGACACGGCGGATTGCTCGATCGCATCGACGCCTTGACTTCAACCCTGCCACTGGCTGCAATGGTGATTTTATTCGGGCAACTGAGCTGATATGCAAAACCTCACCGTATTAGGTTCAACCGGCAGTATCGGCACCAGCACACTGGATGTGGTGGCGCGCCATCCCGATAAATACAGGATCATCGCGCTAACGGCCAATCGTCAGGTCGATCTGTTATTCCGTCAATGCATCCAGTTCAAGCCGGTTTTTGCGGTGCTGCTCGATGACGTGTCCGTCTCGCAGTTGCGGGCATTGTTGCACGATGCGGGGAGCCGTACCGAGGTGCTGTGCGGCATCGACGCGCTTGAAGCGGTCTGTGTGCTTCCGGAAGTGGATGCCGTGATGGCCGCGATCGTGGGGGCTGCAGGCTTGCGCCCCACGCTGGCGGCGGCCCGTGCCGGCAAGAAAATCCTGCTCGCGAACAAGGAAACGCTGGTGATGGCGGGCAATGTGTTCATGGATGCGGTGCGCAAGAGCGGATCTGCGCTGCTGCCGATAGACAGCGAACACAATGCGATTTTTCAGGCGCTGCCGCGCGGCTATGATGGCGATATGGCAGGCAATGGCGTGCGACGCATTTTGCTCACGGCATCCGGTGGTCCGTTTCGCAATACGCCGATCAACGAGTTGCAGCATGTCACCCCCGATCAGGCCTGTGCGCATCCCAACTGGTCGATGGGGCGCAAGATTTCGGTGGATTCAGCCAGCATGATGAATAAGGGGCTGGAGGTCATCGAGGCGCACTGGCTGTTCAACGCACCGGCAGACGATATACAGGTCGTGATCCATCCGCAGAGCGTGATTCATTCACTGGTCGAGTATGTCGATGGCTCGGTGATCGCGCAACTGGGCAACCCGGACATGCGCACGCCGATAGCCTATGGTCTGGCTTACCCTGAACGGATCGATTCTGGCGTGGCAGCGCTGGATTTGTTTAAGGTCGCCACGTTAAGCTTTGAAGAGCCGGACTTTGCCCGCTTCCCTTGTCTGGCGTTGGCCTATCAGGCGCTGCGTGCAAGTGGCACGGCTCCCGCTATTCTTAATGCTGCGAATGAGATGGCCGTGGCCGCGTTCCTGGACAATAAAATCGCATTTTTGTCCATCCCACGGGTGATCGAATCCGTGCTGAATGAATTGCCTGTCGGCCCCGTGAGCTGTGTTGACGACGTGCTTGCCGCCGACAGCGCTGCCCGTGTCGCCGCAGAGCAAAAAATATCTAAATTAATCAAATGATTACACTATTTGCTTTCGTCGGTGCAATCGCGCTGCTGGTGGTGTTTCACGAATATGGGCACTACTGGGTGGCACGCCGCTGCGGGGTGAAAGTGCTGCGCTTCTCGCTGGGTTTTGGAAAGGTCATCTATCGCAAGCAGTTCGCCAATTCTGGTACCGAATGGGTGATTTGTGCGCTCCCGCTGGGCGGTTACGTCAAGATGCTGGACGAGCGCGAAGGCGAGGTGTTGCCTTGTGAGCTGGATCAGGCATTCAACCGCAAACCGGTGTTGCAGCGAATGGCGATCGTCGCTGCCGGGCCGCTGGCGAATTTGCTGCTGGCCATCGTGTTGTACTGGATCTTGTTCGTGCATGGTGTGCCGGGCTTGAAGCCCGTGATAGGTGAAGTGCCGCCGGGTACGCCAGCGGCGATGGCGCAGATGCAGCCCGGTGAGACGATCCTCAGTATCAATGGTGAAGCGGTTCCTAGCTGGCAGGAACTGCGCTGGAGTTTGCTGACATTAGCCCTGCAACAGGGCGAAATAAGGATCGACGCGCAAAGCGCCAGTGGTTCTACGGTGTCTCACTCGTTGAGTTTAAGGAGTATTAACGCTGCCGATCTGGACGGTGAGTTTCTCGACAAGCTGGGCTTGCATCTCAATCAACCTGTTTTTCTGCCGGTCATTGGCAAGTTGAGCGAGGCGGGGGTTGCCAGGCAGGCCGGATTGCAAGAAGGGGATATTGTGCTGCGTGCCCAGGGGCTTGCTGTCCCGAGCTGGAGTGCGCTGGTGGATTCCGTTCGTGCGCATCCCGGAAAATCCGTCTCGCTTGATATAAAGCGAGGCGATATCCTTCTGAGCCTTGTCGTAATTCCGCAAACGGTGATCGAGTCAGGAAAAATGGTCGGCAAGATCGGCGCCGCACCTAAAGTTGACAAGGCCGCTGTCGATGCGATGTTTGTCGAAGTGAGTTATGGCCCACTCGATGCGCTTACTCAGTCGGTGAAGAAGACGTTTGACACTGCGGTTATCAGCTTGAAAATGCTTGGAAAAATGGTGGTTGGTGAAGTCTCCATGAAGAATCTGAGCGGGCCGATTACCATCGCGGATTACGCCGGTCAGTCAGCCCATATGGGGCTGGTGGCCTATCTGGGCTTTCTGGCGTTAATCAGCATCAGTCTGGGTATATTGAATTTGCTGCCGGTTCCCTTATTGGATGGCGGGCACTTGCTGTATTATGTCGCCGAATTGATCAAAGGCAGCCCGGTCTCCGAACAGGCATGGGAAATCGGTCAAAAAATTGGCATTGCTTTGCTGGGCACGATGATGGTTTTTGCCATCTATAACGATATCAACCGCCTCATTTCTGGTTAGTAATAAATGAATAAAACAAAACTTGCAGGAATTATTTCACTGTTATTCATGTCGCCCGCTTGGGCGATCACCCCGTTCACCGTCAAGGATATCCGAGTCGAAGGCATACAGCGCACTGAGGCTGGTACCGTATTCAGCTATTTGCCGGTCAAAGTCGGCGAGACGATGAATGATGAACAGGCGGCTGTAGCGATACGTGCCTTGTATGGCACAGGTTTTTTCAAGGATGTGCGCCTCGAAGTCGAGCAGGGTGTACTAATTGTACTGGTCAAGGAACGCCCGTCGATTGCCAGCATTCAGGTGAATGGCGTCAAGGATTTTCCCAAGGAACAGCTCAAAGACAACATGAAATATGCGGGCCTGGCTGAAGCGCGCATTTTCGACAAGGGCGCGCTTGACAAGGCGGTTCAGGATTTGAAGCGCCAGTATGTCGCGCGCGGCAAGTATGGTGTGACCGTCAATACAAAGATTGCCGATCTGGAACGCAATCGGGTGGGCATCGTATTTGATGTGGTCGAAGGGGATGTATCCAAGATCAAACAGATCAACATCGTCGGAAATAAAGTCTACTCCGAAGAGACGCTGCTGGATTTGATGAAGCTCAGCACGCCAGACTGGTGGAGTTTTTTCAGCAAGAGTGATCAGTACTCCAAACCAAAATTGTCTGCGGATATGGAGGCGATGCGTTCGTTCTACATGGACAGCGGTTATCTGGAATTCAACATCAATTCCACACAGATCTCCATTACACCGGATAAGAAGGATATCTACATCACCATCAATGTCACTGAAGGCGATAAATACACAGTTTCCAAAGTGGCTGTGTCGGGCAATACGCTGGTCGCTAAGGAAGAGATCGAGAAACTCATCCAGGTAAAACCGGGCGACGCTTTTTCCCGAAAGGCCTTATCAGAAACCAGTAAGCTGGTCGGCGAGCGTCTGGCGGCCGAAGGCTATGCGTTTGCCAACGTCAATGCGATTCCTGATTTGAATAAGGAAAAACATGAAGTGGCTTTCAATTTTGTGGTCGATCCCGGGCAGCGCGTCTATATCCGTCGCATCAACATTGCCGGCAACACTAAGACGCGCGACGAGGTGATACGCCGTGAATTCCGTCAGGTCGAAGGCGCCTGGTTTGACGTGAATAAAATCAAGAAATCCAAGCAACGTGCCGATAGGTTGAATTTTTTCGCTGAAGTCAATGTGGAAACGCCCGCAGTGCAGGGTACAGCTGATCAGATGGACGTCAATGTGTCCGTGAAAGAGAAATCAACCGGTAACTTTACTGTCGGCGCCG
>JBBRBS010000106.1:0-8282 GCA_038205615.1 Burkholderiales bacterium
GTACCTGCCTGATAATTTCATCCAGCTGATTCAGGGAACGCAGCGGTATATTACCGATGGCCAGCAGCACATCTCCGCGCTGCAAGCCGGCGGCACGGGCAGCCGCACCTTTGACCCCCTGCACCAGTAAACCGCTACGAAATTCATGTAACTGCTCACGACTCAACTCGCTCAACGAGATCCCGAGGCGCTCGATCAGTTTCCCGGCCTCATCCGACAACCCCTTGATCGCCTGCGCGAGCTTGCCCTCTTCCTGCATCCTGGCGACTTCAACCGTCACCTGCTTAGTCGCGCCCTTGCGCCACAAATCGACCGTCACGCGGCTACCCGGCTTGTATGCCGCAACGATGCGCGGCAAATCAGCAGAACGCTTCACGGCTTTTCCATCGAATTTGAGAATCACATCGCTGGCCTCGATTCCCGCCTTGTCGGCCGGCCCGCCTTTTTCGACGCTACTGATCAGCGCGCCATAAGGCTCTGCCAAGCCGAATGATTCGGCTAATTCGCGCGTCATCTCTTGTATTGTCACGCCGATGCGCCCTCGCGTCACGCTACCGCTGGCACGCAATTGATCGGCCACCTGCATCGCAACGTCGATCGGAATAGCGAAGGACAAGCCCATCGACCCGCCTGAACGGGTATAGATTTGCGAATTGATGCCGACCACCTCACCGCTCATATTGAACAGCGGCCCGCCCGAATTACCGGGGTTGATCGCCACATCGGTCTGAATGAACGGCACGAAATTATCCTGTGGCAAGGAACGCCCCTTGGCGCTGACGATTCCGGCTGTGACGCTGCTGTCGAAACCGAACGGCGAACCGATGGCGATAACCCATTCGCCCACTTTGAGTTTATCGGGATTACCTGTCAGTACTTTCGGCAAGTTGGAAGCTTCGATCTTGAGCAGCGCCACATCGGTGCGCTTGTCCGAGCCGATAACGCGGGCGGCAAATTCACGTTTATCGGTCAGCCGTACGGTAATTTTGTCAGCATGATCCACGACATGCGCGTTGGTCATTATGTAACCGTCACCGCTTATGATAAAGCCGGAACCCAAAGATTGGGATTCCTGCTCGCGCGGCATCTGGGGGGCGAAACGTTTGAAAAATTCGAAGAACGGATCGCCTTCGGGCAGACTGGGTAATGTCTGCATATTGTGCTGAGTGGTGCTGATATTGACCACCGAAGCAGCCTGTTTTTCAACCAGTTCGGTGAAGTCAGGCAAGACCGCTGCATTGACCGGCAAGAAAGCTGAAAAGCCTGCGAACAGCACAACCAGATTCATAAACTTTTTTAGCATGCCAACCTCCTCACAGTAAAAAAATTAAAACCAGCGATAAACCTATTCACGTAAAAACACGCGATACTCCTACTCCTACTCCTACTCCTGAAACAGTCGCGCAATGTAGGGTTGCTGACGCGCCGCACGCATTGACACCCATTTGGCAATAACAAATCCGAGCACCAGCCCTGCCAATGCACCGGCAGCCGCATAACCGTCGCGATCCGCAACCCAACCGCCGGCCAACGATGCACCCGCAAACATCAACACAAGCGGCAACAGATAAACCAGACTGATGCCGCGCAACACGGTGCCTTCGACGACCGAGACGATCACTTCATCGCCGATACCGGCATCGATGCGGTTATCGACTTGAAATTGGCGCGGTTTGTTACAGAATAACTGAGTCAGTTTGCTGGAACCACATCCCTTGCCCTCGCACACAGAGCAGCCACTCGCGCCGCTAGCTTCAACGAGCGTCAGGCCAGCCTCTTTTCGCACCACAATTGCACGCGTCTCCAGCATCACTGCCTTCCATTAAATCTAATAGAATCAAGAACTTGCATAACAGCTTTCGGCGGAACTTCTCCGACGACGTTGTACAGATGTTTATCCACTACTTTGTGATACAGGTTGACGGCGCCCCGACTAGTCAGACCTTCAGTATCGTCCTCATCCGAATCGGCAGGTTCGATAAAAACAGAGATCGCGCTCAAACCATCCGAAAAAACAAGTTGCGTAACCGGCGCATGCTTGCCATGCATCGGGCGCAATATTTCCATCGTTTTTTTGAACCCGGCAGGTAACGCACCCACCATCCAGCCGCTGTTCACCATCGGCGCAGCCTTGTTTTCAACCGGTTTTCCATTACCCGGCGTGGCCGTAGCGACCCAGGTTCGATCGACTTCGCCGCCTAATTTCAATTCAGTAAAAGCGTATTGCTCGACGACCTGATTCTTTTCGTTCAGCACGGCAGATTTGAGCAGCAGACCAGAATCCGTCTGCACCCAGATTTTGTGCGTATAACGTAAATTATCCCGGGGCTGATACAGGACAACCTGGGTGTTATAACCCGCCACGCGGTCTGTACCAGCTTCTTTAACCTGATAATTTTCGTTCAGCGCCGACAACTGCCCCGGCAACAGCAACGGGAAGCGACCCGGCCCATGCTGACTGTCCACTTGTACCAGCTTATGATTTCGATAGCACCAGACTTGTCCATGATGACGAATTATTTCACGCTTGGGACCATCCAGACTCTCCAGTTTTTCATACTCGCTGTCGGTTTCAACAACGTGTGAGATCCTCGACGTCTCGACATGGTTGCCATACTGATAGACAAAAATACCGCTGTAGTTAGTCTGATGCCCGGCAAACGCAGCTGTTTTCAGCCAACCCAGCCTGGACGCATCCTCAGCTGCGCAGACATTCGCTGCCAACATGAACCCGCATATTCCCGACCAAACCCTCATTGCGACTTTTCCTCAGGATTATAGGTCACCGTGCGAATATAAGACGCCCCGCCATTCATGTCATTGCTGGGAGAAAATTCCTGATGTGCCATCAGGTAATCATTTGATTTAGGTTGAATCTGCATATTGACCGGGCGGATATTTGACTGCTGCATCGCCATCTGCGGCGAGGCTTCGGGACTGATCTGCAATGACATCCACGCCACCACACCGACAGCCAGTAATGATGCGGCCGCAGACAATGCGAACACACGCGCCTTTTGTTTCAACGCACGACTGCGCGGCGCCAGCACGGTTGGCTCATTCTGCAAGCGTTCACGCACGATGGAGCTGATATCGCGATGCACATATTCAGGCTGACGCAGCACATCGCCGATCATGTGATAAGTCGCCCAGTCATGATGCGCACCCGGATCACGTTTAATTTGACCGAACAATATCTCCGCTTCGTCTTCAAACAATTCGCCATCCATGAGGGCTGAAATTTCGTGTTTCATTATTACCACCTATTATCTTGACTGGTTTCCAACAACGGACGCAGCTTCTCCGCCACCGCTTCGCGCGCCCTGAAAATTCTGGATCGCACGGTGCCGACAGGGCAGTTCATCACGCTGGCGATTTCTTCGTAACTCAGCCCCTCGATTTCACGCAGGGTCAACGCACTACGTAAATCTTCCGGCAACTGTTGCAACGCTGCTTGCACGACACTGACAACCTGTTTGCTCATGAGTTCATTTTCAGGCGTACTTATTTCATGCAAAAGGCCGGCATCTTCAAAAGATTCCGATTCTTCCGCATCAAAATGGGTGCTGGTCGGGGGACGCCGCTTGTTAGCTAACAGATAGTTCTTGGCGGTATTGATGCCAATGCGGTACAGCCAGGTGTAAAACGCACTGTCACCGCGAAAGCCCGGCAAAGCGCGGTAGGCTTTGATAAAGGCTTCCTGCGTTACGTCCTCTGCTTCGCCGGTATCGCGTACAAAACGGGAAATAAGCCGCCCCAGCTTGCGCTGATATTTTGCAACCAGCAGATCGAAGGCGTGTTTATCCCCGCGCTGCACGCGCTCCACCAACTGTTGATCAACTTCCCGGTCGCCCATCCCTGATTATTCCACGTAATTGTATAAATCATGCCTAGTACGGCTAGTATAACCGCTACCCGCCCGGCTCGTCAGCCCGCCTGCTTGCCACCCTGGGTGTGACAAATAATAGCAGGCACAATAAATCACATTCTTTATGTGTGACAGTTTGCTATAGTTCGAAAATTGAAACGGTCATACTGAGAATTTAATTGCTGCAATTTGACACACTGATCATCGGCAGCGGCTTGGCAGGCCTGACGCTGGCACTCAAGCTATGTGAACATCAGAAGGTGGGCCTGATCACCAAGAAGGCTTTGCTCGATGGTGCGAGCAACTGGGCGCAAGGCGGCATCGCCGCTGTTCTGTCGGATGAAGACACGCTGGATGCACACATACAGGATACACGTCTGGCGGGTGCTGGCCTGTGCGATGAAGCGGCCACTCGCTATGTCGTAGAACACGGAAAACAGTCCATAGACTGGCTGATTGCTCAGGGCGTGCCTTTCACAAAAGACAGCACAAGCGGCACAGGCTACCACCTGACGCGCGAAGGCGGGCACGACAGGCGTCGCATCATTCATGCCGCCGACACCACAGGCCATGCAGTTCAGGAAACATTGTCGAACAAAGTGCTCGCACACCCGAATATCACCGTACTGGAAGGGTATATGTCGGTGGATTTAATCACTGGCCGAAAACTAGGCCTGTCCGACAATCGCTGTTACGGTGCCTATGCGCTTAACACGACCACGGATGAAGTCGTCACCATCGCAGCCCAGCACACCATTTTAGCCACTGGTGGCAGCGGCAAGGTGTATCTGTACACCACCAACCCGGACACGTCGACAGGGGATGGTATCGCGATGGCTTGGCGTGCCGGCTGCCGCGTCGCCAACATGGAATTCATCCAGTTTCATCCCACCTGTCTGTACCACCCCCACGCCAAGTCTTTTCTGATCAGCGAGGCCGTGCGCGGCGAAGGCGGCATTCTGAAACTGCCGGATGGGACACGCTTCATGCCCCGCCACGACCCGCGCGCTGAACTTGCACCCCGCGACATTGTGGCGCGTGCGATAGACTATGAAATGAAAAAAGGCGGACTCGACTGCGTCTATCTGGATATATCGCATCAGTCGGTGGAGTTCCTGCAGGAGCATTTCCCGAATATCTTTGCGCGCTGCCTCGAGCTTGGAATCAACATCAGCCAGCAACCGATACCGGTCGTACCGGCTGCGCACTACACCTGCGGCGGCGTGGTAGCTGATTTATGCGCACGCACCGACGTTAAGAATCTCTATGCCGTGGGAGAGACCGCTTATAGCGGCCTGCACGGCGCCAACCGTCTGGCCAGCAACTCCTTGCTGGAATGCATGGTATTTGCTGATGCTGCCGCGCAAGACATTCTGAGCATGCCAACCGACAAACTCCCGGCGCTGCCCGACTGGGATGACAGCCAGGTAACCGATGCGGACGAGCATATCGTCATCTCGCACAACTGGGCCGAGCTGCGTCACTTCATGTGGGATTACGTGGGTATCGTGCGCACCAATAAACGTCTGCAGCGCGCCCAACATCGTGTCCAGCTGCTGCAAAATGAGATCGACGAATATTATGCCCATTTTCACATCAGCTCAGACCTGCTCGAACTGCGCAATCTGGTCACCAATGCCGATTTGATCGTGCAAAGTGCATTGTCACGCCACGAGAGTCGCGGCCTGCATTACAGCCGCGATTATCCAAAAACGCTGGAGCATCCGCAGCCCACTATCCTGACGCCCGCCAATTACTGAGTAAATCTCAGGCGCACGCGCAGCTCACGAAAAGCCTCGGCCTGCATCGCATCGCAGAAAATCACCTGGCAGACAGGCGATCTATGCCCATCCAGTCTGGCACACAGCACGACGCAGCCGGGGGTGACAACCGTCTGGTGCGCAAGTACGCCGTTCAACTCAGATCCATCCAGCGTATGAATCAGAACCTGTTTTTTATCAATCGAAAAGGCGCGCCACGCTTGATTCGCCCAGACATGAAGATACAGATGATGAATCAGGCTGATTAATATTGCCACTGACAGTCCCTGTTGCGCCCAATGCTCAAGATTCGTCACGCAGACCGAGAGGATCGTGAGCAGGTGTAGTGCGATCAACAACAGGAGAAATATTCGAGAAGGTTTGATTTCGAACAGGCTGAGCATGGATGCTCGTCAGTGACTGGCAATTGCGATGATCAGCACCAGCACAACCAGCAACAGAATGAACAACTTGAATTTACCGCCATTATCCTGCGAAGCCGTCACGTGCGCTGTGCGTGCAGGCGCGATGAAACGCGCCTTGGGTATCACAGGCTTATTCTGTAGCGCGTTATCAGGTAATGCACCCACGGCCTTGATCTTCAGCGTTCTGGACAATTCATCCACATCTTCAGGCGTCGTGGTCAACGCAGCCAGACGCAAGGTTGCTTCACTCGAATCAAAAGCATGCGACAACCCCTTCGTCGCGACCGTGCTCTCGACCTGCTCCCCGCTATCGCTGCGCACGTTAACGGCAATCGCAGCCGGCTTCTTTGTGATAGCTATGGGCCGGTCAGAGCGTGGCATCGTTTCACGGCAAGTGCGCAAATCAACTGCCAAATCCTGTGCATTCTGATACCGGTCATCAACCCCTTTGGCCAATGCCTTAGCCACGATGAAGTCGAGCATCTCCGGTACCTGGCTATTGAGCGTGCTCGGTGCCACAGGCGTAAAATTAAGCGTCTGGTACATGATCGCATTGACGTTCGCGCCCATGAATGGCGCCTCGCCGGTGAGCATTTCGTACAGCATCACACCCAGTGAAAATATATCCGAGCGCTGATCGATCACGCGACCCATCACCTGCTCGGGCGACATATACTTTGGCGAACCCAGCACCATACCCGTCTGAGTACGAATCGCGGAGGACGCCATGCGCGCGATGCCGAAATCGGTAATTTTTACATGTCCATCGCGTATCACCATGATGTTCGAGGGTTTGACATCCCGATGCACGATCTCATGTTCATGCGCATAGGCAAGACCCGACGCGACTTGCGCCACCATGTCCAGCACCTGATCGACAGGCAGTTTCTCGTGTTCGCGCATCAGGTCGCGCAGTTCGCAACCTTGCAGGAATTCCATCGCAATGTAGGCGATATCGCCACTCTTGCCCACATCATAAATCGTCACGATATTCGGGTGATTGAGGCGGCCTGCGGCACGCGCCTCCTGATAAAAACGCCCCTCGTACTCGTCCTTTTCTTCTTGAGCCAGTCCGAGATTGATCGTCTTGATCGCAACAATGCGATCAATCAGCGGATCACGGGCCTTGTATACCACGCCCATTGCCCCCTGACCTAGCTCACCTATCACCTCATAGCGACCCAACTGACTAATCATCGCAGTCACCAGAAATCGGATATTTAGCGGTCACGCTATACATAGTCAATTGCACACTTTCGGCTTCATACGCTCGGTTTTTCCCGGTTCGATGCTCACTTCATCGGTAAACAGTCCGAAACTTCCATGAGTCAGAATGATTTTGTGCTTGCCCGGGTTGGTCGTGACCGTCAGACTGCCTGTCGTAAACTTTCCCTTGCTCGCGCCATCGACAAAGAGCTGTACATCATCCTTACAACTGACGACAAGGTATGCCTCTTTGGCAGGTTCTGACTTGTTGCCATCCGAATCTGGCGCGGACTTGCCCGATTCTGCTTTTTTAACCTGAGCATCGCCCGACTTTGCCGGTGGAGCTGCCTTTTTTACGGCCAGCAAATCGGCCTTATGCTTGGCCTGCGCCGTTAACTTTTCCGCAGCCGTTTTATCCGTGGCCACTTTGTCGACAACGGAACGGGTCGCAACATCTCCGGCCGGTACGTCATTAACCCGTGCTGCTACAACTGTGGATGCCGCCGGCATGACACTCTGCATGGTTTCGACAGAGGGAGCAGGCTGAGATCCTGCTTTATCGGACCATTGTATTTCGGATGAATGCCGCCCGGGCAGCAACGCGAGCACCCCGGCCAGTAATAACAGGGGTACCGCAATCACGGCGGAATACACGACACGCTGCTTAGCATCCACTTGTTTGAATTTTTCTGACCACCCAGCAGGCCATGCTGCGACAGAGCGCACGATAGACCGTGCCTGATCCAGCATCTGAATATAGCTGCCCGGCTTATTGTCAGAACTTTCCGGTATGGCAAGGCTGATCTGCTCCCCCGGATACCCTATCGCATAAATCTCGTGCTCACGAACATGCTTATCTGTGCGCGAACCCTGATAGTGAAACATCCCCGTATACTGGTCGGATAAACGCGATACCGCGTCAAAATAAGAGCGCGAAACCAGTATCTGGCTGGGATCGGCAAACCCCATCACCCGCTGCGCGACGTTGATACCATCACCCACGATATTGGGCTGTCCGTTGAT
>JBBRBS010000107.1:0-8266 GCA_038205615.1 Burkholderiales bacterium
CGTATGTCCGGCGTTGACAAGTTCAGTGGCATCGTAGGCCTTCCACTGTTCCTGATCGTCTCCCAGATAGGTGCCAAAGCACCCTTTTCCCCACGGCGATTTCAACGGGTGGCAGATAGGGGCGAAGGCTGAAACGGAACGGTAGGCGCCTTTTTCCTTCAGTGCGCAGATCAGTGCGCCGTGCCCGCCCATGGAATGACCCGTGATGGATTTGATACCGGGCAGCACCGGCAAATTCGCCTCGACCAGGGCTGGCAGCTCGGCCGTGACATAGTCATACATCCGGTAATGCGCTGACCAGGGCGCCTGGGTGGCATTGACATAAAAGCCTGCGCCCTTGCCCAGATCGTAGCGATCAGGAACGTCGGCCACGTCATCGCCCCGGGGACTGGTGTCCGGCATGATCAGCGCGAGCCCAAGTTCAGCGGCATAACGCTGCGCGCCGGCCTTGACGCGGACATGATCATCGGTGCAAGTCAGGCCTGACAGCCAATACACGGCAGGGACTTTTTCGGTTGCTGCCTGCGGCGGCAGATAAACGGAAAACGTCATGGTGCAATTGCAGCTTGTGGACTGATGCTCATAGCGGTTAAGCCACCCGCCGAACTCTTTGATGCTTTCGATTTTTTTCATTTTTTGTGCCTTAAAAGATGATCACGGAGCGGATGCTTTCGCCGCTGTGCATCAAGTCAAACGCACGGTTGATATCTTCGAGCGGCATCGTGTGTGTGATCATCTTATCCAGCTCAATTTCGCCGCTCATGTAACGGTCTACGTAGCCTGGCAGTTCCGTGCGTCCCTTGACACCGCCGAACGCGCTGCCCTTCCAGGTACGGCCCGTAACCAGCTGGAACGGACGCGTGCAGATTTCCTTACCGGCACCGGCGACCCCGATAACCGTGGAAACACCCCAGCCCAAGTGTGTGCACTCCAGCGCTTCACGCATCACATGTACATTGCCGATACACTCGAAGGAGTAGTCGACACCGCCATCGGTCATTTCAACGATGGCTTCGGTCACACTGCAGCTCAGCTCCTTGGGGTTGATGAAATCCGTCGCACCCAGCGCGCGGGCCATTTCCCATTTTCCCGGGTTGATGTCTATCGCAATGATGCGCTTTGCGCGAGCCATCACGGCACCCTGAATACAGGACAAACCGATGCCGCCAAGACCAAATACGGCGACCGTTGAACCGGGTTCCACCTTCGCGGTATTGATGACCGCGCCGATGCCTGTCGTGACGCCACAGCCCAGCAGGCAGACTTTATCCAGCGGAGCCGCTTTATTGATTTTTGCCAATGCGATTTCAGGCACCACGGTATATTCGGAAAAGGTGGAGCAGCCCATATAGTGGAAAATAGGCTTGCCGTTCAACGAAAAACGTGTCGTGCCGTCGGGCATGAGACCATCCCACTCGGTGGATGCGGTGGCCTGGCACAGGTTGGTTTTACCGGATAAGCAATACTTGCAAACCCCGCATTCAGGAATGTACAGAGGGATCACATGATCACCCGGCTTCAGACCCTTGACGCCGGGGCCGCACTCCACGACTTCGCAGCCGCCCTCGTGGCCCAGTACGGCAGGGAAAACGGCTTGCGGATCCTCACCGGACAGCGTGAACGCATCCGTATGACAGACACCGGACGCGATGACCTTGAGCAATACTTCGCCATGCTTCGGGCCTTCCACGTCGATCATTTCAATCGATAAGGGTTTCTTTGCTTCCCATGCAACCGCTGCTTTTGACTTCATTTTTTAACTCCTTGATAGTAATAATGATTTTATAACCGGCATCGTGTTTTCGATGGAGTCGGATCAGACGGCCAGTTCGTATACCTGCTGCGAATGGGGAATATCGAGATTCTGATGCTCGCCGAGCGCGGTCATACCATGACGTTGCAGCTGAGCCACCAGCGCCGGAATCGCGTCCGCACCGACCCCATAGTCTGACAGGCGGGTCGATACATGCATTTTTTCGAAAAATTGCCGGGTGTACATGATGGCCTGATCGATGCGCGCTTCAGCATCGCCCGTCCGCAATCCCCAGACCCGATCCGCATACTGCAGCAGTTTTTCGCGTTTTTCCTCACGCCGGACTTGCAACATGGCTGGCAGTAACACGGCCAGTGTCTGGGCGTGGTCAAGACCGTGCAGTGCGGTGAGCTCATGCCCCAGCATATGGGTTGCCCAATCCTGGGGAACACCGGCGCCGATCAGCCCGTTCAGGGCTAGTGTTGCCGTCCACATCAGATTGCTGCGCACTGCGTAATTTTCCGGCTCCTGCAAGGCTCTGGGACCTTCTTCGATCAGCGTCAGCAGCAGGCCTTCTGCAAAACGGTCCTGCACTTTTGCATCTGCCGGATAGGTGAGGTACTGCTCGGTGATGTGCACGAACGCATCGACCACGCCGTTGGCTACCTGACGTTCTGGCAGCGTATAAGTTTTGGTTGGATCCAGTACCGAAAAACGCGGGAATACCAGAGGACTCGCGAAGGCCAGCTTGTCATTGCTTGCGCGTCTGGACACCACTGAAAAACTGTTCATCTCAGAGCCTGTCGCGGGGAGCGTGAGCACGCTGCCGAACGGGATCGCGCTCTTTATCTCAGCCTGTTTGGCGAGGATATCCCAAGGTTCACCGTCAAAGGGAATCGCAGCCGCTATAAACTTGGTGCCATCGATCACCGAGCCGCCACCGACGGCGAGCAGAAAATCAATCTGCTCGCGGCGAGCCAGTTCAACCGCCTGCATCAGCGTTTCGTAAGTCGGATTGGGTTCAATGCCTGCAAACTCGAAGACGGTGTAGTCTTTCAGCGCGGCGTTCACCTCATTCAGCGTGCCAGTCTTGACGACGCTGCCGCCGCCATAAGTGATCAAGATGCGGGCGCCAGCCGGAATTTCCTGCGAAATATCGGCAATGCGTCCCTGTCCAAAGAGAATACGTGTCGGGTTATGAAGAGTGAAGTTTTGCATAAGTTCGTCCTTGTAGTTGATGCCGTATCATTTACTGTCGCGCGCCGTTTGCTGCATGCGTCGAGATGAAATCCAATCGTGAGCGGTGCGCCAGCCTTACGTGCAATTGCGGCTTTTGTTTTTATCGGTCGGTTTCATCATATTTAAAAGAAGTATTCTACTATCCGAAAAAGTCGGAAAAAGAGAAGAGGCTGGATTCTGGCTGTAAATGCCGCAAGGTTGTCCGTATTTGCGTCCGCTGATTCCTGGCGGCAGTTTTTTGTTCATTCGCGATTGAAGGCAAGGCGAGTCTGAGCATCATGTTCGAGTCGAGTATCCGCAGCTGTGATTAACTGATGAATACGCAACTCCAGATCAACCCATTGCCGGTTTTCGGCTGTTTTTGTCGAAAAGTATCAAGTCGTGGTTAATTGATCTGAATGAAAAGCGGTTGCCGGCAGTGTACTATCGTGGCTAGCTATCCGCTGTGTGATCTATTAAGCACATAGAATTTCTGACATGCTCACAACGTTTTTAAACCGAATCACTCGCTGTTCGCCAATTATTTACAGCAGTTTACGGACTCAATCCATATGAGCAGCAACATACCACAAGACAAACTACGCACCGTGGACATCATTGTCTATCCGGGCTTTAAGGCTTTGGAAGCGATCGGGCCACTGAAGGTTTTTGACTATACCAACAGCTGCTTGCGTCAACGCAATCTGGCAGGCGGATATTTGGTTGCTATCGCCTCGACAAAAACCGGCATGATCCCCTCTGATACGCTGATGTCATTGCAAGCGACCAAGGCGATCAGTAGCTTTGCATTGCCGGATCTCGCCCTGATTGTCGGTTCGCCCGATATTGAGCAGGCGCTGCAAGATTCCCCCGAAATTATCGAATGGGTTGAAAAAGCTGCGCCCAGAATTAATCGGTTGGCCGCATTATGCACAGGAAGTTTCTTTTTGGCCGAAGGCGGGGCGCTCAATGGCAAGCGTGCCACAACGCACTGGAATTTTGCGGAACGCTTGCGCAAAAGATATCCCGGGGTAAAAGTGGATGCCGATGCTATCTTTATCCGCGAGGGCAATATCTGGACCTCTGCCGGTGTGACTGCCGCAATGGATTTGGCATTGGCGATCGTGGAAGAGGATTTTGGCCGTGAAATAGCGCTGGAAGTGGCGCGCGACCTGGTGATCTACCTGAAAAGACCGGGTGGTCAATCCCAGTTCAGCGTCCATCTTTCCAGTCAGATGACGACCAATCCGACCATACGTGAATTACAGAACTGGATCATGCAGCACTTGGACGACGAGCTGAATGTGACCATGCTGGCGGCCAGACTGGCGATGAGCGAACGGAATTTCGCCAGGGTATTTCATCGGGAAACAACTGAAAGCCCGGCAGATTTTATAGAAAGAGCGCGCTTTGAAGTTGCCCGACGTCTGCTGGAGGAAAATAAATCCCCACTGAAAGTGATTGCCTTGAAGACGGGCTTTCGAACTGAAGAGAAAATGCGTCGTGTATTTCAGAAAAAAATAGGCGTAACGCCCAAGGTTTATCGCGAACGCTTCTCAACTGCTTTGTGAGCATCCGTTGCTGCAGGGCTGCCACCGGAAAAACGGGTCATACCTCCACGCTGATATGCTCGACTATATCGCCTTCGCGCGAATTGCGGCGCCGCCGGTTGATTCCCGAACGAAGTTCGACCAGCACAGGCTGATGCAGGATGCGCTGGCTAACTTTGCGCCGATCTCCTTCAGCCCCTCGCACAATCTTGTCATGATCGCCCGATTGCTGCGAATGAGGCTCAGGCCGCTTTTCGCCGCCTGCACCATTACGGAATTGCTGCAAATTGGCTTGCCGGGTGTCAACGGCTCCTTTGAGCTCATATCCGTTCGCATTGCGGACATAACTCGGCAAACCGGAAACATAGGCCATCACGCTCTCCTCTGAACATTCACGACTTCATTGGAGTTATCGTCTGCTCGCCCGGAAAATTAAGTGCTGGCCCCCTGAATATTTTAAATCGCTCAGTTCGCTCCTGACCGACCGGCATCCAGTTTTGCGACAAAACTCGCCAGTTCAGGTGGCAGTGGCGCGCTGATAAACATCGCCTCACCCGTTAACGGATGCGCGAAGGCAATGCTGTGTGCATGCAGGAACATACGCTTTAAGCCCTGCTTCATCAGTTCCCTGTTGCGCGCGAAGTCGCCGTATTTATCGTCCCCGGCAATCGGAAAACCCAGATGCGACAGATGCACGCGAATCTGGTGGGTGCGTCCCGTCTTCAGTTGCGCCTCAAGCAGGCTGCATGCGGGCAGACTGGATGCTGGCCAGTTTTTCTGCAACGAAAAAATCGTATGTGATGCCTGCCCGCCCTCCTTCACCATCACGCGCTTCTCGCCTTGCGGGGTGTCAAATTTGAAGAGCGGAAGCTTGACGTGCTGTTTGACGTTATTCCATTGCCCCAGCACCAGCGCCAGATAACGCTTGTCGCTGACGCCTTCTCTCATGATCTCGTGCATCGCGGTCAGCGCGGAACGCTTTTTCGCCAGCAGCAACACGCCGGAAGTCTCCCGATCCAGCCGGTGCACCAGTTCCAGAAACTTGGCTTGCGGACGCGCACGGCGCATCTGCTCGATCACGCCGAAGCTCACGCCGCTGCCGCCATGCACCGCCAGACCCGACGGTTTATTGATCACCACCAGCGCATCATCCTCATAAATGATCGGCAACTCCAGAGCCGGAATATAAACCTGCGCAACTTCTTCTTTTTGCGCCACGCGCACGGGCGGGATGCGCAACAGGTCGCCCAGTTTCAGGCGATAGGTCTGATCCACACGCTTCTTGTTGACCCGCACTTCACCGCGCAAAATGCGATAGACATGGCTCTTCGGCACGCCTTTTAAATGGCGGAACAGGAAGTTGTCGATGCGCTGCTCCTCGCCGCTTTCGTCGATTGTCAGGAATGTGACAGATTCTTTGCTTAAACTATTCATTATGCTTATACTTCGCCGTTCGCGCGTTTTGGATTGGGCAAGTTTGGGATACATTCCCGCCGATAATTCCTGATTTTTTCCTACATTGAGAAAGAATCAGATTGTTGGCACAGGCGCCCTGCGCCCCCCACCAACCGCAACCCGGTTAATATCACTCACCGGAACCAGCAGTGATAGTAATTGATTTACGCGCTCAAAGCACCTGTGAATTCCGTAACGGGGCAGACGAGTTGCAACACCTGGCTGGTTGAGCCGGATATTCGCAGAAGCGGCAACGAAGGCGCACTGCTAAAGTCCAGGAATTCTCCCCGATGGTGCTGTAACGAATGCCACGTTGCCCAAAAAAACAAGACCGACTACCCGAAGAGATTCGATTTGACCCACCGTTTATGTACGCTGTCATCACGATACTCCTCTCACACGCCTAACCGCGCGTAGTCTGAGTCTTGCCCGTGTCCGAGCGCGGGAGAAAAATAAAAATGAAACGCATGTTATTCAATGCGACACAACCGGAAGAACTCCGTGTCGCCATTGTTGATGGTCAGAAGCTGATTGACCTTGACATTGAAATCGCCGGCAAAGAACAACGTAAGAGCAACATCTATCAGGCCATCATTACCCGCATCGAGCCCAGCCTCGAAGCCTGCTTCGTCGAATACGGCGGCAACCGTCACGGTTTCCTGCCTTTCAAAGAAGTATCCTCGAACTATCACCAACCCGGTTGCGGCCCTCGCCCCTCTATCAAGGAAGCGCTGCGCGAAGGTCAGGAATTGCTGGTTCAGATCGAAAAAGACGAACGCGGCAACAAGGGCGCAGCCCTCACTACCTACATCAGTCTGGCAGGTCGCTACATCGTATTGATGCCTAACAACCCGAACGGTGGCGGTGTTTCACGCCGCATCGAGGGTGACGAACGCACCGAATTGCGCGAAGTATTGTCCCACCTGGAAGTGCCGGAAGGCATGAGCATCATCGCGCGCACCGCTGGTATCGGACGCAACGAAGAAGAGCTGCAGTGGGATTTGAACTATCTGAATCAGCTCTGGACAGCCATTGCAGATGCGGCCAAAACTGAAAAAGCACCTTCCCTGATTTACCTTGAAAGCTCTCTGGTCGTGCGCGCAATCCGCGACTACTTCAATCCGGAAATCGGCGAAATCCTGATCGACACCGACGAGGTGTACCAGCAGGCGCACGCGTTCATGAGCACGGTAATGCCGGACAACGTGAATCGCATCAAGCGCTACGTGGACGATGTACCGCTGTTCTCGCGCTTCCAGATCGAACACCAGATCGAATCGGCCCATTCACGCGAAGTACGCCTGCCATCGGGCGGCGCAATCGTCATCGATCACACCGAAGCACTGACTGCGATCGACATCAACTCAGCACGCGCCACCAAAGGTTCGGATATTGAGGCGACCGCTTTCAATACCAACCTTGAAGCGGCAGAAGAAATCGCCCGTCAGATGCGCCTTCGCGATCTGGGCGGCCTGATCGTGATCGACTTTATCGACATGGAAAACAGCAAGAATCAACGCGACGTGGAAAACCGTCTGCGCGACTCGCTGCGTTTTGACCGTGCCCGTGTGCAGACCGCCAAGATCTCACGCTTCGGCCTGCTCGAACTCTCGCGTCAACGCCTGCAACCCTCATTAGGTGAAAGCAACTACATCACCTGTCCGCGTTGCAGCGGTATCGGCCATATCCGCGGCACCGAGTCTTCCGCGTTGCACATCCTGCGCATCATTCAGGAAGAGGCGATGAAGGACAGCAGTGCGGCGATACACGCCCAGGTTCCGGTCGATGTTGCGACCTTCCTGCTCAATGAGAAGCGCGGCGATTTACACCGCATCGAATCGCGCCTGAAAGTGCCAATCACACTGATCCCTAACCCGCATCTGGAAACGCCGAACTACAGCATCAACCGCCTGCGCCAGGATGAGTTGAGCGGTGAAACAGCTCAGCCTAGCTACACGCTGGTCGAAAAACCGGAAGAAGGCAAAGCCGAGCAGGAACCGCAAAAGGGCATCCGTGCACAAGCCGCAGTCAAGGGCATTACGCCTGTCGCACCTGCACCGATGAAAGCCGAACAAGCTGCAGTGGCAGCGCCTTCGTTGTTCAGCCAGATCGGTGGATGGTTCAAATCGCTGGTCGCTGACGAACCTGAAAAGGCGGCACCTGCTGTCGTGCGTCCACCCCGTGGACGTTCAGAGCGCCCTGAACGTGCTGAGCGCGGCGATCGTCCGGAAGGCGGCAACCGCAAGCGTCGCGACCGTAACGACAGGCCTGAACGTAGCGCGGCTTCCTC
>JBBRBS010000108.1:0-8264 GCA_038205615.1 Burkholderiales bacterium
CAAGTTAAGGCTTTTCCTGCCGGCATCTGTGCAAATTGATTTTTGGACTATCGGCAAGTTATGGACACTGGTATATATCTCGTCATAGCTGCCCACGTCAATAAATGGAATTGACAAGGTTTAACCTCAACAACCTCAAATGCAAGTCTGGTTCAAAGCAGAATGCGGCGACAGGGCACCCCAGCCACCGCGTTAGCGGTTTAGTTCAACGTATATTTGATGGAAAAAACGCCGTGTAATCTGGACGAGTCTGCCGAATAATGCCCGTAATCGATTGATAACTCATTGATTTTAATGGTATTTGATTAAAAACATGGCGCAAATTACTTCAAACACTGCACTGCCACCAAGCCACCCCATTTGCTTGATGAGGTACGCGCCAAATTGCGTTTTCTGCATTACAGCCCGCGCACGGAAAAAACTTACGTTGATTGGATTAAACGCTTTATCTGGTTTCACGGCAAGTGCCAAGCCTGCACCGTATAATACGCGGGATATTTTTGCTGCGTATTGAATTACATAGATTATTTACCTTCAGGCATGACAGACAAAAACACGGCATCAAATCAATCGAAGCAGAACCGGGCGGGGGCGCTGCTCAAGGTCGAAAATCTGGTCACGGGGCTACAAGGCGGCGCGGCGATCGTGGATGGCATCTCGTTTGACATTGCGGCCGGCGAGACTTTCGCGCTGCTCGGCGAGTCCGGCTGTGGCAAGTCGATGACGGCGCTCTCACTGATGCGGCTGCTGCCGGACGGGGTGGCTAACAAGGCAGGATCGGTGGTGTTGGGCGATGCGCAGCTGTTCGAGTTGCCTGAGCGCGAGATGCGCGCGGTGCGTGGCGGTCAGATGGCGATGATCTTTCAGGAGCCGGGGTTGAGCCTGAATCCGGTGATGACGGTGGGTGCGCAGATCGCAGAAGTGCTTGAATTACATAATAAATCTTCAGATGATCAAAATCTGCGCTGCATCGAGTTGCTGGATCAGGTCGGCATACCCGATGCGGCGCGGCGTGTGTCTGAATATCCGTTCCAGTTGTCCGGCGGCATGAAGCAGCGTGTGATGATCGCGATGGCATTGGCCGGCAGCCCCAAACTGCTGGTCGCCGACGAGCCGACCACGGCGCTCGATGTGACGATACAGGCGCAGGTGCTGCAATTGCTGCGCGACACACAAGACAAGAGTGGCATGGCGATGCTGCTGATCACACACGATCTGGGGGTGGTTGCTGAAACGGCGCATCGCGTTGGCGTGATGTACGCAGGTCAGATCGTCGAGCAGGCCAGCTGCGAACAACTGTTCGCAAAGCCGCTGCATCCCTACACTCAAAAACTGTTCGCCGCTCTGCCGCATGCCGGACGCCGCGACCAGCCGCTGGCGGCGATACCGGGTAGCGTGCCGCCGCTGGGAAGCATTACAAAAGGTTGTCGTTTCGCGCCTCGTTGCGATAAGGCATGGGAGCTGTGCAGCGAACAGACACCTGAATGGACGACCGTGAGCGATGGTGCCGGAGAACTTTTGGCCGGGCATCCGCAGGGGGTGAGATGCCATCTATATGCGGAGCGGGTAGCGGGTAGTTTGTCGGCTGTGAATGAGGGCGAAAACCAATCAATAAAAAGCGATCAGGTTGGGGCTGGCCACCCGCTACCCGCAACCCGCCACAAGCTCCTTGAGGTCTCGGACCTTAAGGTTCATTTTCCGATCCAAAAAGGGATCTTGCAGCGCGTAGTAGGTCAGGTGAAGGCGGTGGATGGGGTGTCTTTGAATATTCCCGCCGGGCGCACGCTGGCGCTGGTCGGCGAATCCGGCTGCGGCAAGACTACGCTGGGCAAGGCGCTGCTGCAATTGATCAAGCCCACAGCGGGCAGCGTGCAATTCGAAGGGCGCGAACTGGTAGGTAGCAGCGCCTCGCGCGGCCAGCGCGCCTCGATGCAGATGGTGTTCCAGGATCCGTATGCTTCGCTGAACCCGAAGATGCGCGTGGCGGAGATACTCGAAGAGGGCATGAGCGCGCTGAATTTGGGCGGCAACAGTGCATCCCGTCAGGCGCACATCGACACCTTGCTTGACAAGGTCGGTCTCGCTCGCACCGCCAAGTGGCGTTATCCGCACGAGTTCTCCGGCGGGCAACGGCAACGTATCGCGATTGCGCGCGCCCTCGCCGTCTCGCCGCAATTGCTGATATGCGACGAGCCGACCAGTGCGCTGGATGTGTCGGTGCAGGCGCAAATCCTGAATCTGCTCAAAGACCTGCAACAGGAATTGAAGCTCTCCTACCTGTTCATTACGCACAACCTGGCGGTGGTGGAGTATCTGGCGCATGAGGTGTGTGTGATGTATCTGGGGCGTATCGTCGAACGCGGTACGTCAGCGGAAGTGTTACGTTCTCCCCGCCATCCGTATACACAGGCTTTGCTGTCTGCGGTGCCGCGCATCGACGGCGAGCGGCGGGAATATATCCGGCTTGAGGGCGATCTGCCGTCGCCTGCCAATCCGCCGCAAGGCTGCCATTTCGCCCCGCGCTGCAAGCATGCGGAGGCGATTTGCCGTACCCGCTATCCGCTGGAGACAGAAATTTCTGCAAGCCATGTCGTGCACTGCCATTTATCTGAAAAAACCTCGATTCAAGTTGACGGGATGCCCCCTTTGGATTAAAAAGGCAGTGTTGGCTTTGGCGCATTTAATAGCGGTAATTTTTAATTTAACCTTTTCAAGGAGAGCATCATGAGTAACCATTCAACGAGCGCACAAGGCGATGTCAGCAAAGAAAAACTGATGCAGGATTTGCAACTGGTGGTGTCGGACGCTGAAGAGTTGTTGAGAGCGACTGCAGGGCAGGCCGGTGAGAAGGTCGCTGCCGCACGCGAACGCATTCAGGATAGCCTGGACGCCGCCAAGGCGCGACTGGCAATTGCTCAGGACGCCATGCTCGAGAAGACAAGACTGGCTGCGCGTGCGACCGACGAATACGTGCATGACAATCCATGGCGTGCTGTTGGCATCAGTGCCGCAGTCGGTGTGATCGTAGGCATGCTGATTTCGCGCGGCCGTTAAGCCATGTCTGAGGCGGGTTTGCTGGGTTCGATCAAGCGATTGCTGTCTACACTGACTTCTGTCGCGTCGACAAGGCTGGAGCTGCTGGCGAATGAGTTGTATGAGGAGCGTCTGCATGTTGAGCAGATGCTCCTGCATTTTTTCTCAGCGCTGTTCTTTTTCGGTATGACCATCATGCTGTTGACGGTGTTTGTCGTCGTGCTGTTCTGGGATACGCATCGTCTTGCCGTGCTGGCGGGGCTTAGTACACTGTTTTTCGTGCTGGGCCTGATCGTCGTGAATCGATTGCAAAAAATTGCGCGGACAAAATCGAAACTGTTTTCCGTGAGCCTGACTGAGCTGGCTCGTGATCGTGAGCAACTGGGTGGTCGCAATGGGTAAGCGCAGCCAGGCGGTCATGCAACGTCGCCAGGTGTTGCTGGCGAGAATCGATGATCAGCGCGAACAGCTGGCTGAGATCAGTGCGCGCTGGCAGCCCGCGTTGCACATTGCCGATCTGAGCGTGCTCGCGGTGCGTTTTATGCGCAGCCATCCTGCGCTGGTAGCCGGGCTGGCGGGATTGGCGGTGGTGCGAAGGCATAGTCTGGCAGGTCTGGTGCGTGGCGCGGGTCGTGCCTGGAAGGCTTATCGCTACATCAGTGCGTTCACGAAAAAATAACGCGGTCGTTGCTCTGTTTCGGATGTAATCTGTAGCGGCTCGTAAAATACCTTAATAATCAGTATGCTACCTTCTGTGGTGTGCGTGTGCGGCGCGGGTTGCATGCCCGCTCGCGGGTTTTCGTTGAGCGGCTTTGCGCGATGTTGATTTGGCATGCTTCGCAGATTGCGCGAGCGTGCGCTTTTCGCCGCGTACCTGCGACTTGGCTTGAATGATATTAAGCGTCTGTCCTGCCCTGATATATTTTGTGTGCCCATTCCAGCTCTTCAGGCTGGCCACGCTGACGTGGTAGCGGACGGCCAGCTTGTCCAGCGTGTCGCCGTTGTGAACCGTGTACTTGAGCGAGGCGGCATCGCTGTTTTTGGTGTCCTTGTGCGCGGGATGCAGGTGCATGTTGAAAGCTTCAAACTCGGTTTCTCCCTCGCCCGGCTCGCCTGAGAGCGGAACTAACAGTGTCTCATCGTCACAAAATTTACTGCGTGCAGACAGGCTGTTTACCGATTTCAATCTTTGTAACGAAAGCCCGAAACGCGGCGCCAGATGATCGAGCCGCTCACCCTTCTTGGCATGATAGGCTTGCCAGCTGACCAGCGGTTTGTCATAGCTTTCCAGATTGGTTTGGAAAGTTTTGACCTTATCTGCCGGCAGCAGGATAAAGTTGCTGTTGTCCTGCAAGATCACCGGGCGGTTGTGCGCCGGATTCAGTGCCGTGAATTCCTCCATTGAAATCCCGGCCAGCTGTGCGACCAGCTCTACGTCGATGTGCTTCGCCGTGGCCACGGAGGTGAAGTAGGGTTTATTCGCAATGTCCGGCAATGTCAGTCCGAACTTGGCTGGATTTGCGATGATATTCTTGATCGCCAGCAGTTTGGGTAGATAATTACGCGTTTCATCGGGTAATTTAAGGCTTATATAGTCCACGGGCAGCCCGAGTTTTCGGTTGCGTTCCTGAGCGCGCTGAATCGAACCTTCTCCCCAGTTATAGGCCGCCAGCGCTAATTCCCAGTCGCCGAACTGGTTGTGTAATTTTTCAAGATAATCCAGTGCGCCCGTGGTAGCGCCTGTGATGTCGCGCCTGCCGTCATACCACCAGTTTTGCCGCATGCCGAAGATTTTTCCGGTAGCGGGCATGAATTGCCAGATGCCCGAGGCATTGCTGGTTGAATAGGCGCCCGGATTGAAGGCGCTTTCTATCATCGGCAACAGCGCGATTTCGCCAGGCATGCCACGACGTTCCACTTCGGCGGTGATGTAATAAAGGTAACGGTTTGCACGAGTCATCATGCGGGCAATGTAGTCAGGGCGGCTGGCATACCATTGCTCGTGTTTGGCGACTAACGGACTATCCATTTCCTGCATGGCGAATCTGCCGCGCAGGCGTTGCCATAGATCGCCGTTGTCCAGCGCTTCATCATAGATGAGCCTCAGTTGGACATTGTGTGCGTTGGTCAGGATGACAGCAGGCTCTATTAGCGAGTTGGTCAGCGAGAGTTGGTCTTCGGCATGTGCCGCTGTGAACAGCGTGCAGATTGCGAGCAACAGCGGAAAAATCAGTTTGAACAATAGTGCAGCCCGGAAAGACAGAAAAACCCCGGAAGCATAGCCGTGTTTTCGGGGTCAGGTCAATCCAAAAGCAGAATACTTTATTCAGGATGCGGGATGCGGGATTCAGCAGTGCACGGGTTTTTCTGATTTCTGCCTTCTGGCTTCTTGATCCTGTTTTATCTCATAGCATTTTTCCGATGGTCGAGGAACGCTGGGTTTTCCTGCGAAAAAACGCCCGCTGGTGCGGGCGTTTGTCTGCGTCGAAACCCAGCTACTCCTTATTTAACAGCATTTCTCAGTTGGTCGAGGATCGCTGGGTTTTGACTGCGCCGAAACCCCGCCATTATCTAACCGCGTTTTTAAGTTGTTCCAGAATGGCGGGGTTTTCCAGCGTAGAAACATCCTGAGTGATTTCCTCTCCCTTGGCGATCGCGCGCAACAGGCGGCGCATGATCTTGCCCGAGCGCGTCTTGGGCAGGTTTTCACCAAAGCGGATTTCGTCGGGCTTGGCGATCGGGCCGATTTCCTTGCCGACCCAGTTGCGCAGTATTTCGGCAATTTCACGGGCTTTTTCAGGTGTCTCGGGGTGCGCGCCCTTGAGTACGACGAAGGCAACTACGGATTCTCCCTTGATTTCATGCGGACGTCCGACCACGGCAGCTTCAGCGACCAGCGGGTTGGCAGCCAGCGCGGATTCGATTTCCATCGTGCCCAAGCGGTGACCTGAGACATTCAGTACGTCGTCGATGCGTCCCATGATCCAGAAATAGCCGTCTTCATCGCGGTGTGCGGAGTCGCCGGCCAGATAGGCACCGTGCATCTCTTCCGGGAAATAGCCTTTTTTGTAACGCTCCGGATCGCCCCAGATGGTGCGAATCTGCGACGGGAAAGGGCGCTTGATGACCAGAAAGCCGCCGTGCTGATCGAATACTTCTTCGCCGGCTTCGTTGACGATGGTAGCCATGATGCCGGGCAGCGGCAGCGTGCAGGTGCCGGGTTTGATCGGCATTGCGCCCGGCAGCGGCGCGATCATGTGACACCCTGTTTCAGTTTGCCACCACGTGTCGACGATCGGGCAGCGTGCGCCGCCGACGGTGTTGTAATACCACATCCAGGCTTCCGGATTGATCGGCTCGCCCACCGAGCCTAGCAGGCGCAGGCTGGACAAGTCATATTGTTTCGGCAACTCGCCGCCCAGCTTGATCAGCGAGCGGATTGCGGTAGGGGCCGTGTAGAAGGTCGTGACCTTGTGATCCTGAATCATTTTCCAGAAACGCCCGGCATCAGGGTAGGTTGGCACGCCTTCGAAGATGACCTGCGTGCCGCCCATCGCCAGCGGGCCGTAGGCGACATAGCTGTGACCGGTGATCCAGCCCACGTCAGCGGTGCACCAGAAGATGTCGGATTCTTTGTAGTCGAATACCCATTGCATCGAGAGCATTGCGCCGAGCAGATAGCCGCCGCTCGAATGCTGAACGCCTTTGGGTGAGCCGGTCGATCCTGATGTGTAGAGGATGAACAGCGGATGTTCGGCGCCGACCCATTCAGGCTCGCTGACAGCGCTTTGATTCGCGACCAGGTCGTGCCACCAGATGTTGTTTTCCGCGTTCCATGCGGTGTCGCAGGCCGCTCTTTTGTAGACGATGACGGTATGTACCGATTCGCATCCGCCCAGCGTCAGCGCTTCGTCCACGGCAGGCTTGAGCGGCATGACACGGCCGCCGCGCATCTGCGCATCAGCGGTGATCACGGCGCAGGCTTTAGCATCGGTAATGCGCTCATGCAGGCTCTTCGAGGAAAAACCGCCGAACACCACAGAATGGATCGCGCCGATACGCGCGCAGCCCTGCATCGCGACCACGGCCTCGATGCTCATCGGCATGTAAATGACGACGCGATCGCCTTTCTTGATGCCGCGCGACTTCAGGCCGTTGGCGAACTGGCACACGCGTGCATGCAGGTCGCGGTAATTGATTTTGGTAACCGTGCCGTCATCCGCCTCGAAAATGATCGCGGTCTTGTCAGCCTGTGTTGCGAGATGCGTATCCAGGCAGTTGTACGAGACATTCAGTTCGCCGTCGTCAAACCACTTGTAGAACGGTGCATTGCTCTCGTCTAGCACTTTGGTGAATGGCTTCTTCCATTGCAGTGTTTCTTGCGCCAGCCGACCCCAGAAGCCGGTGTAATCCTGCTCGGCCTCAAGGCAGAGCGCCTGAGAGGCAGCCATGCCGGATATATTGGCCTGCTTGACGAATTCTGCGGAGGGGTTAAAAACACGGTTTTCGTGCATTACGGACTGGATGTCGGACATGATGTCTCCTGTATTGAGGGGCGCGCGAGTGAGCAATATTGCAAAGTTGCGCGAATGTAGTTTTTTTTGGGTCTGCCTGTCAATCGTTAAAGTAAAACTCGCGCAGCGATTCGTTTGCGAGTTGATGCGAGTGTCCACAGGACAATATCTCTGCCTAAACCAATTGCCCGCTGGGCATCATCCCTGCGAGAATCGTTTGTCCCCTCGCATTCGGGAGATAACCAGCGATTTGGGCATCGTTTTTGGATGCCCTAGTCGATTGGCTAGTTGTTACATCAGGGGTGGGGAGAGGGAAACGGGTATAGCGGGTTTTGTCAGTAATGAGCAGAATTTTGGCTATGCCCGTTACCCGGTAATCACGGTAAAAATAGGTTTTTTCCGAAATTGCTTATGTCTTTTGGCCTATATAAAATCGTTCTGACAGCGTGTAGATTGTCATGAGTCAAGATCTTGAGAGCGATTTACAATGGCAATCAGTGATAATGAGGTCGAGCATCTTCAGGTAAGCTCAGGCACGCATCGCTATTCATTGCTGTTGATGAATCTCGGTGTTGCAGCAGTCTATCTGTTGCTGGCCAGTATAGTTCATGGCTATTTTACCAGTACCATCGCGAGTGTACTCTGGCCGTCCAGCGGCCTGGCGCTGGCTGTGCTGTTGTTGGGCGGCAGACGTTATGCGTGGGGTGTATTTCTTGG
>JBBRBS010000109.1:0-8244 GCA_038205615.1 Burkholderiales bacterium
GAATTTGTGGTGAAATTTGTGGCGTCATCGGCTTCATCCTCATGGTAAAGTACAAAAAATCCCTTTCGGGGTGAGGATGAATTATGTTATTTAATCAGCTTGCTGAGTGGCGTTTCTCCGCGATAGCGGCTTCGTTCAACCCGGCAGTCGAGAGGGATTGCGCAAAGACCGCAAGGGTCTTCCCCGACATCATTGGTGCTAAAGCACCTAATGCTGGCGTGAAAGCGCGCAGCGCCGGTGAGTTCAAACGTTATTAATCAATCGGTTCCACTGCGTGGTCCGAAAAAAAGCCACGCAATCCTGCGTGGCTTTTTAAACCGCTGAAACTTTACGAATTAAGCGAAGTTTTTCGCGACGAAGTCCCAGTCCACCAGATTGTTCAAATACGTTTCGACAAACTTAGGACGCATATTGCGATAGTCGATGTAGTAGGCATGTTCCCACACGTCAACACACAACAGCGCTTTGTCGCCGGTCGTCAGCGGCGTACCCGCTGCACCCATGTTGACGATTTCAACAGATCCGTCAGCCTTCTTCACCAGCCATGTCCAGCCTGAACCGAAGTTACCGACAGCTGAGGTCTGAAAAGCCTTCTTGAATTCATCAAAACTGCCCCATTTTGCACTGATCGCATCGGCCAGCGCGCCTGCAGGTTGACCACCGCCGGCAGGCTTCATGCAAGTCCAGAAGAACGAGTGGTTCCACACCTGAGCCGCATTGTTGTAAATGCCACCAGCAGGCGCCTTCTTGATGATCGCCTCCAGATCCAGCGCCTCAAATTCAGTGCCCTTGATCAGGTTGTTCAGGTTGGTCACATAAGCCTGATGATGCTTGGCGTAGTGGTATTCAAATGTTTCTTTCGACATGTGCGGTTGCAGTGCATCCATCGCATAAGGCAGGGCTGGCAGGGTGTGTTCCATGTTGAATCCTTTCATTAAAGTTATAAAAAACTAAGCAATTCGATGACGAAATAATACCACAGCTTTTTAGTCAGACTTCGACCAATTTACCATCAACAAAGATCAGCGCACAGCGCACCGCCTTGTGCGGATGGACACCCTGCATCGCGACACGATATTCCTCAAGCTGTGCCTTGTGAGATTGCAGGTCGGTATTCACGCCGGTTTTATAATCCAGCACCCATACCTCATCTTCGAATTCGACCAGACGGTCGATGCGCCGCAATTGACCCGCCTTATTGACATAGCTGAGCTCATTCGATGCGGCCCGATAATACTGCGCATCAAAAAAACGCGCCAGATCCGGGGCATTCAATACATCTTGCGCCTGCTGCCAAAGCACAGGCATCTGCGCGGAAGGAATGCGCAGTTTGATTCGCAACTCTTGCTGCAGATCTTCGCGCAACGCAGCATCAGGCACGGCCAGATATTGCAGCAAACCATGCAGCCAGACACCGTTCTTCTGTTCATCGCTCATCACCGGATTGCGCGTGCCGACAGGCAATGCCTTGCACAGTCGCGGATCCACAGTAAAGACCGCAAGGGTCTTCCCCGCACAACTAAGGGTCGAAGCCCCAAGTTGTTGCGTGAGGGATTGCGGATTAAGGATTGCAGATTGCGCAGGTAGCGAAACCTCTTCAACACCTGCAGAAACAAGCGGGTTCTGTGCTGCCGCATCGGTCACCTCCGCAATGCGCTGATACCACTGGCTGTCAAGCAACTCACCGTTGCCGCTGACCAGCAGCGCCTGACACGCGCGGGTCATCGCGACATACAGCAGATTCAAATCCTCGCGCTGTGCCAATGCGGCTTCCTGAGCAAAGTAATGCTCTCGAACCTGCCCGCGACTGGCTTTGTCTCCATACAGCGAGAAATGCGCAGGCGCAGTTGCGTCGGTCGGCCAGTCCACCAGCACGTCATAGCCTCTGTCGGCAGGCGGTTTGGCATTCGCATCGAGCAGCCAGACGATCGGCGCTTCCAGCCCCTTGGCCTCATGCACCGTGTAGATTCGGATCGCATTACCCGCCTGCGCCACCTTGCCTTCATCAGGCGATTCGTTGTCGGAGGCGCGACGCAAGTCGGCCAGTTCGCGCAGAAAACCCGGCAGACTGGGGTAGCGCCCGGCATCGACATTCAACGCGATTTCCAGAAAAGCCTGCAAATTGGCCAGCACGGTCGCGCGCATAACAGGGGGCACGGCAGCCGTGTAACGAGCTTGCGCATCACCCTCGAAATAAATACAGTCCAGCAAATCGTGCACCGGCAATTTATCGGCCCGCAACAACCAGCTTTGCAACAGACGATGAGCACGCTGCAAGGCAGGCGAGGCCGTGTCATTCTCGACAAGCTGCTTCAGATGCTGCCACCAGCTTTTAGGAATGAGGCTGGGGGGTTGAGACAAACTCGCCCCGCTCGCTCCGAGATCCTTCACGCAACAACTTGGGTCATCGACCCTTAGTTGTGCGGGGAAGCCCCCTGCGGTCTCAATCCTCATTTCTGCGATTTGCATCAGATCTTCGTCGCTGCACGAAAAAATCGGCGCGCGCAACGTGTGCGCAAGCGCAAGATCGGCAAATGGCGTGATCAGAAAGGTCAGTAGCGACTGGATGTCGGAGGCCTCCAGCGTATCGAGCAGACCGCCTCGGCGCGAGGTGAGGAAGGGAATCGCCTGTCTGCGCAACGCGTGTTCGTAGGTTTTCAGATGGGTGCGGCGGCGCACCAGCACCATGATGTCGGAAAACACAGCCGGCCTTGCGACGCCTTCGTCGCGAACCTGCCAGTTGCCAACAATACCGGCAATTTTTGCGGCGAACAGTTCTGCTTCCAGTTCGCGCGCGCCCACTTCGCTGTCGGGATAGGCTTCATACAATGGATTGCGCAGTTTACCGTTTTCAATTTCCGGTTTACTGTTTTCAGTTTTCAGTTCAGCGAGCGGCAGCACTTCGACATATCCCGGCAGCATAGTCTGGTGAGCCTGATGCGTCTCGAAGCCGGCATACTCGGGCAGGCCATCGAACACGCCGTTCACGGCGGCAAGAACCGCCGGCGAGTTGCGGCGCGTTTCATTCTTTTTCAGATGCACAGCCCCATACTGCTGCACCAGAAACTTGCGCACCACGTCGAACAGGCGCGCATCGGCACGGCGAAAACGATAAATAGACTGTTTTGGATCGCCCACTACAAACACGGTGGGCGTGCTGTCCACCGCCTTGGAGGCCGCAAACCAGGATTGCAGAATCTGCCACTGCAGCGGATTGGTATCCTGAAATTCATCGAGCAGTACATGGCGATAACGGCTGTCCAGCTTGTATTGCAAATATTCGGCGTGATCGCTGTTGTTTAACAGCTGACGCACGCGCCATTCCAGATCGCCGAAATCCAGCTTCTGCTGACGCAGTTTCAAGTCCTGATAGGCGCCAAGCAACGCCACCCCGCAGCGCAGCGCGTGGCAGTTGGTCTGATAGAGTTTCTGCGTTTGCAATCGATTAAGCGCAGTTTGCATCGCAGTTTGCACTACGTCGCGCGCCAAAATAAAGGCATGCTCATCCTGCTTTTTTGTGGGCTTGAAAGTCTTGCGAGGTTGACCATCATTGGTACACAGAAACGCGCGTAAAGCCAGAAAACGCGTCTGAACATCCGCCAATTCCATCTCTATTTGCAACTTGCCGGCCTGTTTGCACTGAGCCTCCGTCCCGTTGCTGGCAAGCTGCTGTGCAAAGGTTTGCAGCGCGTATTGAATATCAGCGTCGGCGCAATAATCGAGGATCACATCGGTATCCATGTCGACTTGCAACTCAAAGCGTAAATTCTCCAACGCGAATTCCAGCGGATCACCCTGCCCTGCCGTATAAGCCCACCATTCGCTGCGCTTTTCGGCGAAGTTGCGCAGCAGCGTTTGCGTGTTGGACAAACCCAGCTCACGGAACAGCACCATCATCGACTGTGCCGCGCAGCTTTCGGGATTGCCGTGCAGACCATCCAGATACGTCTGCCATGCTTCAGCCCACAGCTCGGCTGTTTTCTCGACCAGTTGCACGCCGCCCGCGCTGCCTGAATTGAGCGGGGCTCTTTGCAATATCTGCATGAACCAGCCGTGGAATGTGCTGATCGTGATGGCCGGTTTAGCCAGCAGAAACTGCTGGTACAGACGTCGTGCACGCGGCAACATGCGTGCCATATCCGCCTCATCCACCTCGCGCTCGCGCAGAAAATCGCGCACAAAATCATCGTCCTTTGAAGCCAGCTCATACAGCCAGTCGCGCAGCCGCGCCTGCATTTCCTGCGCGGCCTTGCGGGTAAAGGTGATGGCGAGTATTTCGCCCGGGGGCACACCGTCCAGCAACAGACGCACGACGCGCGAGACCAGCAACCAGGTCTTGCCACTGCCCGCACAGGCCTCGACCACCACGCTTCGTTGCGGATTCAGCGCCTGACGGTTATCCATGACTTAGCCCGTTTTCAGTTTGCGCTTTAGCGTTTTCGGTTTGCAGTTCCCACTCGCCGCGCCGGCAAAGACCTCTCATCTCACAATACCCACATATTTTTTCCGCGCCATGCGCGGGCAAGCCTGCACCTTTGCGCATCTCTTCAAACACGCTCTGCAAGCGCTCGATATTGAGTTGCGCTAAATCAGGAATATCGTCCATGGGTGAGACAGCCAGCACCGTATCGTCTTCCAGGCTGACAAATGCCGCCGCGCCGGCCGCAACCGCACGCGCATAACAGGCCAGCTGCACATCTTCACCTGGCTCTTTCAGCTTGCTTTTAAGCACGGCGACAGACTGCGTCTTATAGTCGAGAACCGCGAGCCTGTCGGGCTCATCGATGTAAGTATCCACACGATCCAGCCGTCCGCGCAGCTGCAGACTATCCGCAATAACAATTTCAAAAGGAACTTCGCTGCCCTGGTAACGCCAGCCTGCCTCTTCATTTTGCAGCTGCCAGTCCAGATAGGCCGGGATCAGCGCCTGCCAACGCAACAGCCACGCCTGCGCCAGATAGTCATGCGCCAGACCTGTCGCAAACACCTCGTCGCTGACGCGCCGCAACACGGCTTCTGCCTCATCCCTGTCATGCTGTGCCAACTGCGGAATCTGCTCGTGAAAACGTTGCAGCACCGCATGTACCCAGGTGCCATAGTCGCGCTTATCCAGATCCTCGCGCACCTCATCCAGCTCATTCAGATGCAGCACATGCCGTGCAAAATACTGGTAAGGACAGGCCACCAGCGCGTTGTAACCGGAAGGGGATATGCGCGTCGGAATCAATTCCGCCGGCACCACAGGGCGCGGCATCACTCCTGCATCCTTCACGCAACAACTTGGGGCTTCGCCCCTTAGTTGTGCGGGGAAGACCCTTGCGGTCTCGATCCTCACTCCTCGATCCTCACACCTGACTTGCGACAGCTCCAGCATCCCGCTCAGTTCAGTTTCCATCAGATCGGCATCGAAAGCCAACAGATGAAGGGCTCGCAGCATTTCAAGATGGGGGCTGAGCAGGTTCGGTTCACCGTTGCAGCTGGCTTGCCAGGTTGCCAGCACGGTGTCGTTCATCGCCAGCAAGGACAACAGGTCGTCGCGAACCTGAGCCTGCTGCGCAGAGGACAACGGCAGACCCAGCGTTGCGCGCACGGCATCGTTGAACCACTGCCCGGCGTTCGCCGGTGCCGGCAGATGCATCGCATCACAACCGAGTAACAGGACGGCGTCGAAGCAGCGCCAGCGGGTAGCCGGAAGATGGGTGAACAGAACGGGGCTCTCCACAGACAGATCGCGATAGGTGTTCAGATCCAGCTGTTGCGACAGCCAGCGCCGCCATTCTGCAAAGCTGCAGGCCGTATTGTCCGTCTGCAATTCCTCCTGCCACAGGGCCAACAGTTGCATCAGTTGCTGTCCCGCCGCATCCTGGCACCAGCCCTTGATGACGCCGAGTATTTCCAGACTCTCATTCAGTGCGTGCAGCCAGTCGGATAAGCGCGCAGCTTTGACAGGCAGAATTCGTGCCGCCTGCCGCAGGCGTACCAGCGGCAGCACCAGCTCAGGCGATTCGCGTTCGGCAACCGCAATAAAATCCTGCAGATGTGCGACCACGCCGTGACGGCGCACTAACTGTTCAAATTGATAAGCGGCCTGTTTGCGCTGCGAAGAATTATCGGAAAATAAATAGGGCGACTTGAGCAGATCGAGCACGTCCTGATAGTAAAAATCGCCTTGCACCGACTCCAGCCAGCCCATCAGCACCGTGCTGACCGACAGCGTGGCGAACGTCCAGCCTGTCTCATCCTGCACCGCTACCTGCGCGCGGTCCAGCAACGCGCGCAGGCGACGTGCCACCAGTCTGTCCTGAACGACCACCGCGATGGAGGTTTTCCCTTCGATCAGCCAGCGGCGCACTTGTACGTCGGCGGCTTGCGCCTCCTGTTCCAGACCATGCGCACCAAAAAGTCTGACCGCTCGCACCGAGCCTGTCGACGTCGCACTCAATACCGCTTCGCTTTGCAGCCTTGCCGCCGTACTGAGCAGATCGTCGCTGTGCAGATCCTGCTGCAAGGCGGCAGTCAGCAGCGCGAAATCAGCTTGATTCTCAACCATATCGCGCAAATCGAACTGCGTCACATCAACACGCTGGCGGCAAGCCTGCAGAAATTGCACTTCGGCGGCAGCCAGATCACAGGTCTGCAATACATACAGCGGTAGATCCACCAGACCGGCCAGCATGCCTAGCCGCTGCTGATAAGCGCGTGAGGCATCCAGATCGTCATTGGCCGCCATCGCATACCACAGCTCATGCACGACCTTCGCCTCGAACTGCATTGCCACACCGCTTTGCGCCTGGTAAGCCTCGGCCAGTTGCCGTGCAAAGTCGGCTGTGGATTCGGGAAGCACCACGTGATGGCGGGTCAACTCATCCATCAGCGTCAGCAGTTCGCGCGACAGACTCCATAAATTGGCATCGGGAAACCAGTTGCGCTCGCGCAAAACATGATAAAGCGTGGCGATGCGCTGCGTGTCGGATTGAACAGTGCCGTCGAGTGGTACCGTCTGCGCCCAGTCGGCAAACGTGATCATTTGCGGCAACAGCAGCGCGGGCAAACCCGCAGCGGAACTTAGCGCCTGAGCCAGCGGTGTGGCAGCGTGATAGCTGGGCAGCAACACCATCGCACCGCGCAGATCGGGCGGCGCATGACGCAACAGGATTTGCTGCGCCACCTGAGTATAAAAGCGGCAGCCCCCCAAGAATGGAGTGTTATTACTTCTGCCTTCTGCTGTGATGGTCGAAGGGTGAAAATTGAAGGCTGAAAGGGGCAATTTTATCGTTCGAGCAAATGCAGCTTGTCCTTCACGCTCAGCCACTCGTCAGCGTCAGCAGGCGGCTCCTTCTTTTCCACAATGACATCCCACAGCTTCGACAGCTCGGCATTCAGGGAGGTAAAATGAACCTGGTCTGCAGGCAAGTCATCCTCAGCATAAATCGCCTCTGCGGGGCATTCGGCCACGCACAGTGTGCAATCGATACATTCGTCCGGGTCAATCACCAGAAAATTCGGGCCTTCACGAAAACAGTCCACCGGACATACATCCACACAGTCTGTGAATTTGCATTTGATACAGCTTTCCGTAACAACATAGGTCATCGCATTACTCCAATCATCAAAAGTAGCTGCATTTTAGCAGAGCATGATGCGGTGGATTTACACAATATGCGAATCACGCACTTCACAGCGCGCTGTTTTTTGGTTAGGATGCTTACCAACGCAATAAATAGTTACCCAATTCCCACAGCATTACAGCTTGACCCACCCCTAATTCATAGCGAGATTCAATCATGAGCGAACATATTCATTACGTTACCGATGCTACGTTTGATGCTGAAGTCACCCAGGCTGCGTTGCCCGTGCTGGTCGATTACTGGGCAGAGTGGTGCGGCCCGTGCCGTATGATTGCACCCATTCTGGACGAAATCGCCAAGGAATATGCAGGTCGCCTGACCATCGCCAAACTGAACGTGGACGAAAATCAGCAAACTCCGCAGAAATTTGGCGTACGCGGCATCCCGACGCTGATGTTATTCAAGAATGGCAATATCGAAGCCACCAAGGTGGGCGCACTGTCAAAATCGCAATTGACCGCTTTTATTGACAGCCACATCTAAAGCGTTTATTGTCACACCCGCATTGCTCACCTAGTTTCGCAAAGCGCCTCACAACAGCGAACCAGGTCGTGCGGGTGGACTCTTCCACTTCCAGCATCTCCCTCATCACAATCTCAATCCTTCGCGCATCGCC
>JBBRBS010000110.1:0-8225 GCA_038205615.1 Burkholderiales bacterium
GATGCCACCATCACGCATTTGGTTTTGCCAAGTCCGGGCAGGAAAATCAGCAGCAACGGCAGCACATTCCCTAACACCACATAACCCCACCAGAACAGATTCGGATAGAGTCCGCCATCACGCAGGATAAAATATTCAAAGCCGATTTTATTCGCGAAGTACAGGTTGGTGAAATGATACGTGGCGACCATATACATCGATGCGATGACGAATATACCGAGCAGATTTTTCTTGCGTTGCAGTATCGCAGGTTCGAGCACCTTGTCATTCCAGACGTAGATAGAGGTCTGGACCAGATGAAACACGGCCATTCCCCAGGAAAAGGACAGAATGATAAACATCGGTGGCAACATTGCAGAACCATAAGCCTGACGCGCCGTCAGGAACGCGAATATCAGTCCGGTACCCGTGGTTAGAATGAAGCGCCAGGCGAACACCGCGTATCCGGCAGGCTTCGTCCAGACATTCATGCGCTGCTCCATCATCGTCCACAGGTATACCGCCACAAGCGAGAACATCCCAGAATACAACACGATGTTCCATGCAAAGACGGACGTGATGTTGAAATTCGTCGCGGCGACGATAATGCGATCCGGACGGCCCAGATCCAGCATCAGGACCGTAAGCCCCCCCGCCAGCATCGCGATGGACAGCAGACCGGCTAGCGGTGCGCGCGCTTTGTAGATCGCCTTGCCAAACACCGAACCGATGGACGCAACATTCAGCACACCGGAAGCGGCCACGATCAAAAAGATCGCAAACACATGCGGGATGCCCCACACGATCTGGTTGTTCATGCCGCTGATGATATGGCCGTGCTCTTCCATCATGTGTACGGCATACAACCCGCCCATGACGACCAGCCCGCCTGCTGCCAGCAGCAGGTAATACAGGCGATTTTTCAGTTGAAGCGAAGCATATTTGAGTTGCGACGAAGAAGGTATCGACATGGTCACAGTCCTTGGTAACGGATGCCGGGATTAAGTCCCAAATCAGAGCGCACCTGGGTGGATGCGACGGTGCGAATTTTCATCGCAATTTCACTAGCCGGGTCGTTCAGATTGCCGAATAATATGGACTTATTCGGACAAGCCTCAGCACAGGCGGGCAGCTTACCCTCATCGATGCGATGCACGCACAAGGTACAGCTTTCAACGGTCCCCCTGCCGCGCGGCACATCCGGATTCTGGTCATGCAGCGGTTCATGCACGAAAGATCTGGCCTTATAGGGGCACGCCATCATGCAGTAACGGCAACCGATACACAGATGTTTGTCGACCAGCACAATGCCGTCGGCGCGCTTGAAGGATGCGCCCGTCGGACAAACGTCCACACAGGGTGGATGTTCGCAATGCTGACACATCATCGGCAATGAAACGGCGCGTCCTGCGCTGATGTCCTTGATCTCGATCTTTCTGATCCACTGCGAATCGGTTGCACTCAGGCCACCGGACAAACCGTTTTCCTTGTTGCACGCAGTCACGCAGTCATTGCAACCCTCTGCACAATTCGCAGTGTTGATCAGCATGCCCCAGCGCACTTTGCCTGATACGGCATCGGACTTGCCGTGTGCAACATCGAACAGCAGCAAACCCGGCGCGATAGCGACAGCGGCAACCCCTAACGAAGTCTTTAAAAAACTTCTACGCTGGTTATGGATGTCATTCATTTTGCATTCCTTAGCAACCAGGCACTTTTCCGCGTGCCGGAATGGCACTCGAAACAATCGATCTTGACCGCTTCATAGCGATGACACGCGACACAAAAACTGTCATCGCGTGCGATCACACTGTCATCCTTGCGGCTTGCATGACATTCGATACAGTTTTTTAAGCTGATCTTATCGTCGCGTATGCCCTTGTGAACCGTCTCGTCGCGCTGATGTTTGAGCAGATGCATGTGATTCTTGCGCATCCACACAGGATCTTTGACACACTCGCCACCACGCCCGATGTCCAGTTTGTAGGGTGTCGTTTGTGCAGCCCAGCCAGAGGACATACACAAAACCGACAGCACCATCACAAGCAGAACACTCAGATTGCGCCGGATGCGAGCGCACCCTTGCAGACAGGCCGCCGACGAGTAAGCAGGCAACGATTGATCGCTCATTGTGTTCATGTCCCGTTACTCACCCAAACCCATTTGAATGTATCCGGTCGGACACACATCCGCGCAAATATGGCAGCCGATACACTTGTTGTAATCGGTGTCTACATAGCGACCCAGCGTGGCTTTCGCCTTAGGCACACGGAACACGGCAGTTTGCGGGCAGTACATTACGCAATTGTCACATTCAAAACACATGCCGCAGCTCATGCAGCGCTTGGCTTCCGCGACCGCAGATTCCTGACTGAGCACGCCCAGACGATCATCAAAATTCCCCAGCGCAGACTGCTTGTCCAGCGTGATGATATTGCGCTTGTTGCGGGCGACAATGCCAAAATGCCCGAGGAACAGTTTCTCGTGCGGAATCACATAACGGTCGGAACGGTCATCGAAATTGTGAATCGCCACGTTGGACTTATCCGTGCCGCGCAGCGGTTCATGTGTATCTTTGACTTCCAGACCTTTTTCCATCATCTTGCGCATCAGATCGAACTGATGTGCATCGATTTTAGGACGTTTTTCCAGATCCAGACCATTGAGAAAATTATCGATGCCATCGGCCGCGATAGAACCGTGACCGATCGCGGTGGTCAGCAGATGAGGTTTGATGATGTCACCACCTGCGAACACACCCGCCTGACCTTTAACCAGGTAATTACGATCAGTCGTAACAGCACCCTTGCCATTGTTGAATTCTTCCAGCCCGGTAAAGTCCACTGCCTGACCAATCGCGGAGACAATCAGATCAGCCGCAATATCTTCTTCCGTGCCTTCGATATTCTTGACTTCAAGCCTGCCACCTACGATTTTTGCTTCGCACTGACAGACACGCAATGCAGTGGCACGCCCGTCTGCACCGCGCACGATGCCGATCGGCACCAGAGAACCGCGAATTGCGATGCCTTCGGCAAGCGCCTGTTCGATCTCATGCTTGTTAGCCTGCATCTTATCAATGTTAAAGATCGACGTAAGTGTCACTTCGGCACCCTGCTTGACCGAAATTTCAGCCACATCGTGCGCCATCTGGCCCGAAATAGCCTGCTCGAAGTCAGTCGGCTGTGATGACTCCAGATGTCCCAGGCGACGTGCGACGGTGGCCACGTCAATCGACGTATCACCACCACCCACCACAACGACACGTTTACCGACGTGCTGCAGACGACCATCGTTAAACGCTTTCAGGAAAGCCGTCGCCGTCACCACGTTCGGTGCAGCGCTGTCTTCAAGCGGCAATGCACGACCCGCCTGTGCACCCATACCTAAGAATACGGCATCAAAATCACGGCGTATCTGTTCCAGTGTGATGTCCGTGCCCACGCGGCATTTCATCCGTGTTTTAACACCCAGATCGGTGATGCGCTTGATTTCCGCATCCAGCACATCGCGTGGCGTACGGAAGCCCGGGATGCCGTAGCGCATCATGCCGCCCAGATGCTCATGTTCGTCGAACACAGTGACTTCATGTCCCTTCAGCGTGAGCTGATAGGCGCAAGACAGACTGGCAGGACCGCCGCCGATAACAGCGACTTTCTTACCCGTAGGCGCGGCATCGGTGCTATAGCCCAGATTGTTGGCAATCGCGTATTCACCAAGGAAGTGCTCGACTGAATTGATGCCGACGTGATCTTCGAGTGCATTGCGATTACATCCGGTTTCACAAGGTGCGGGACACACGCGCCCCATCACCGACGGAAATGGATTGGCTGTTGTCAGACGGCGCCATGCATATTCCTGCCAGGACATCGCAGGTTTTCCATCCTTGCCGACCGGTGGCTTTTCTGTGCCGCGTACGATGGATAGATAACCGCGAATATCTTCACCGGCAGGACAACTTCCCTGGCAGGGCGGCGTCGACTGAATGTAAGTAGGACACTTATGTGTGTAACTTGCCTGGAAAATTTGTTCATTCCAGTTGCGCACTTTGCTATCGCCATCCTTATAACGGCGAAAGGTAATTTTCTGTGGAGTTTCTATTGTTTCTGACATGTCGACCTACCTCCGGTAAATGGTTACTTAACACCCAATTTGATTGCATTGCTGACAAGTTGATGAACACCGCCCACCATTCTTCGATCGAACCCGTATATCGGCAAAACCTTGGAAAATTGCGCCTTGCAAATCGCACAAATGCAGGCCATGAAATTAACCCCATGTTCATCCGCTACTTGCTGCAGCACTTCCATTCGAGGTAACGCACCCTTGACGCGCACTTCCATCAGGTCGTCGGTCAGCACGCCGCCACCGCCACCGCAACAGAACGTACGCTCATGCGTAGTACGCGGATCCATTTCATAGAAATTATTGGCAACCGCCTTGATGATGTTACGGGGAATATCGAACTGACCGCCCGGATATCCGCCCATGCCCGAACCTCGCGCCACGTTGCATGAGTCATGGAACGTGATGATGTGCTTGTCGTTAAGCGACTTGTCAAAAACCAGACGCTCATTTTCGATCATGTCCCAGGTAAATTCGCAGATATGCGTCGGCTGCTTATAACGGTGATCAAGCTGTTTTTGCAGCATCTGAGCAAACCGGTCATTGGGTTCTGCTCCATCGCCCACTCCGCTCAACGTATTCCAGAAACTGTACGCGACACGCCAGGCGTGACCGCACTCACCCACCACAATGCGCTTGACGCCCAAGTCAAGCGCGGCCTGACGGATGCGCAGCGCAATCGTGCGCAACTGGTCATAATTGCCGATGAACATGCCGAAATTGGCCGCCTCAGACGACATTGAAGAGAGCGTCCAGCTGGTTCCTGTGGCGTGAAACACCTTGGCATAGCCGATCAGACTGTCAATATGAGGTTCAGCGAAGAAGTCGGCCGAAGGCGTAATCAGCAGCACTTCCGCACCATGCACATCCATCGGGAATCGCACATCCACACCGGTTGCTTCCTTGACATCCTCCTCGAGCCCTTCGAGCGTGTCACGCAGTGCCGGCGCCGGCAGCCCCAAATTGTTACCGATGCGATGGACTTTGCCGATAATCTCGTTTGAATATTTTTGTCCGTACCCTACCGAATCGAGGATTTCACGGGCAGCCATCGTCACTTCAGCCGTGTCGATCCCATAAGGACAAAATACGGAACAACGGCGGCATTCCGAGCACTGATGAAAATAGTTATGCCATTCATCGAGCACTTCCTTTGTCAAATCGCGTGCACCAACCAGTTTAGGGAATAGTTTTCCCGGCAACGTAAAATAACGGCGATAGACGCTGCGCATCAGATCCTGACGAGCTACCGGCATGTTTTTAGGATCCGCCGTGCCGATGAAATAGTGGCATTTATCGGAACAGGCGCCGCAGTGCACGCAGGCATCCATGTAAACTTTAAGGGAGCGATACTTGGAGAGCAGATCACCCATCCTGGCGATCGCCTTATCGTGCCAGTCATCGACCAGATGCCCTGGAAAGCCAAGTGCCTCGTTGATTTTATCGCTGGCCACAAACGGGCCCTTTCCTTCCATCGCACCCGGGATTAAAGCCGGGATAATGGGGATAATGCGATAAGCCGGCGCGGTAATAGTAGCCATGCTATTTCTCCGATTCCAATTTGGCAGCCCAGGCAGCGATATGTCGCTTTTCTCTCGGGTTGTCGGTCTGATTGCGAGTAGGTGAAAAAAACACGCCTGGTGCATGCAAGAGCTTGCTGATGGGGAAGATGACCAGGAGTGTGCAAACCAGTGACAAGTGCACATATAAGACTGCATTTATCGGCAAGGGCTGAATCGTCAAGTGCATCAACCCCAGAATGAAACTTTTCACACCGATCACATCGGTATGGACGGCGAATTTCATCAGCAAGCCTGACGCTGCAATACCGATGAATAACACCAGCATCAGATGATCAGACGGTGTCGATATGTAACGGATACGCTCGACGAACAGGCGGCGCGCCCACAATCCGCACAAGCCCAGCAACATCGTGATCCCTGCATACATGCCAAACGGCTGGATAAATTCAACCCAACCCCACACAGGGTCGGTGAAATAACGCAGGTGACGCAATACAACCAGTAACATGCTGAAGTGGAACAGCCATCCCAGCGCCCATGTCCAGAGATTAGCCTTGAACAGGCTCTCGAAAAAAACCACCTCGCGCGTCATGCGCAACACCACGCCGCCGGTTGTAGTCGGCGCCGGGGTGGTGGGAATCTTCAGTGGAACCGGGGTATTGGCGTAGTTACGGATGCGCTGCAACAACCCGACGACGAACACCAATGTCGAAAGATAGAAAAAAATCGCTAATAGTGTGTTCATCGTAGAGTCGGTCCACTCAAAAAATTAAACGCAACCCGTAGGCTTAGGCAGTCCGGCGATCTTGCATGCCTGCTTGCCCGGACCGTATGGGAACAGACCATACAAGTACTCACTGGTGCCCTTGTCAGCGCCGAGTTTCTTGCCGATTGCCTTGGTCAGTACACGAACTGCCGGCGCGATTTGATATTCCTCAAAATATTCACGCAGAAAATTGATGACTTCCCAGTGCTGATCGGTCATTTCAACGCTTTCAGTCTGAGCAAGGTAATTGCCAACTTCCGGATTCCACTCTGACAAATCGATCAGGTAACCTTCTTCATCTGTTTCGTAACTTTTACCGCCAACTTCGATGCTCGACATGTGATACTCCTTCTGTGTAAATTTAATTTAAAGCCAGGATTGGCAGGTTTTATTGGCCGCGACCAGTTCCACGAAGCCTGCATAATCGACAAGTGCTGCGCCTTCGACCACGCGATCCGACAGCCCGCGAGCTTCAAGATCAGGACGCAGCACGCTGATTTTGAACCGGCCCATCGCTGCGCGCAATTTTCCTTCAAACGCATTACCGGAAGTTGCGGCGTAAACGGCATCCTCGATCAACAGGATATCTCCGCCAGTTGCGGTGTTCAGACAGGACTCCAGCGCAACGTCAGACAATGGAGATCGATTAATGATATGCAACATTAGGACTCTCCTTAGAAACTCAAGATCACGTCTTGCTCATCCATCAACGTACCCATTTCGGCACGACTGAGCACGGTCACGTCCACCAGCAAGTCCTCTTCTGTCAGACCTCGCGCGTCCATGGACTCTTTATCAACATACAGTTTTTCAACGTCATAACCATCCAATGCACGGTAGGCAGGAGAAAAGTTCTTAATTTCGATGCCTTTAGTCTGCTGTCCCTTTTTCATCTGGTACACGCCGTCATCCATGAATACCAGCGATACATCCTGATCAAATGCAGCCGTGATCAATACGACTTCCAGCGACTCCAGCGCATAAATCGTGCCGTAGGGTGCCTTACGGTTGACGAACATGAATTTCTTGATATCACTCATTGTCGTCTCTCCTTTAATCGCCAAAGGTGATCAGACGATCACACTTGGTGCCACATTCAACCAGCTGCCCGAGACCTGAGATGCGAAAGCCCGGAGCCAGATTCTCTTCCCGGATGCCACGTCGCATTGCCGCTGCCACACACACCACCAGATCAACCTTGTGCTCTTCAGCCATTTTGGTCCAGCGGTTGACAATATGACGATCATCCTGTGGCGGCTCGGTCAGCTTCGATGCATTGTTCACGCCGTCGTGGTAGAAGAACACGCGCCATACTTCGTGCCCTCCTGCAATGGCGGCCTTGGCAAACTGATAGGCCGAATCACTGGCCTGACGCTGATAAGGTCCTTCGTTGACAACTATTCCGAATTTCATAAAAAAACCTCGCTTAGAAACGGATATGCGTCGACGCGTTCAGATTGGCACGCGAACCACGCCAATCGTCGATCAGGTACTTGGTGAACGGCAAGCCGGTCTTCTCGAAGAAACGCGGCCAGCCGATGCGATCGATCCAGTCGGCAATACGCTCCCAGGGACGCGCATCTTCCTTGTAGACCGTGAGGATATTCTTCACGGCAGCTGCAACTTCAGGCCAGCGCGGCGCATTGTTTGGCAAACCGGAAGCAACCATCTTCATGAAAGTTGGCTTACCGCGCGCATTGGAGTTCTTGCCGCCCACCCAGATCGCGATCTTGGAATGCTCCGGATCGTTGATCTGCATCGGCGGACAGGGCGGGAAGCAGGCGCCACAACAAATGCACTTCTTCTCATCCACTTCCAGCGAAGGCTTGCCG
>JBBRBS010000111.1:0-8154 GCA_038205615.1 Burkholderiales bacterium
GGTGCGAATGGTTTCAAGGGTTCGCGTAAGAGTACTCCCTTTGCTGCACAGGTTGCTGCTGAAGTTGTGGGCAAATCTGCTGCTGAATGTGGTGTTAAGAATATTGAAGTGCGTATCAAGGGCCCAGGTCCTGGTCGTGAATCTACAGTACGTGCATTGAATGCAGCTGGTTTTAAGATCACAAGCATTTCTGATATTACGCCGGTGCCGCACAACGGTTGCCGTCCGCCTAAAAAGCGTCGTATCTAATTTATTTGGGAGTTGATCTTGGCTAGAAATCTTGATGCAAAATGCCGTAAGTGCCGTCGTGAGGGCGAAAAGCTCTTTCTGAAGGGTGAAAAATGCTTTACTGACAAATGTGCAGTTGAGCGCCGTGCGTATCCACCTGGTCAGCATGGCCAGCGCCGTAATACTCGTTTGTCCGAGTACGGTGGTCAGTTGCGTGAGAAGCAAAAGGTTCGTCGTATCTATGGCGTTCTTGAGCGTCAGTTCCGCCTGGTTTACAAAAAGGCTGCAGCTTCACGTGGTATCACTGGTGAATCGTTGTTGCAATTGCTTGAGTCCCGTCTGGACAATGTAACTTACCGTATGGGTTTCGGCGCATCTCGTGCTGAATCGCGTCAAGTGGTTCGTCACAATGGCCTGCTGGTAAACGGCAAGCGTGTAAACATTCCTTCCTATCAAGTGCGTCCAGGTGACGTGATTGAAGTGGCTGAAAAGTCCAAGGCGCAATTGCGTATCAAAGCGGCTATTGCAGCGGCTGAGCAACGCGGTTTCCCGGCATGGATCGAAATGGATACCAAGGCATTCAAGGGTACGTTCAAAGCCAACCCACAACGTGCTGAACTGCCTGCAACCATCAACGAGCATCTCGTGGTTGAGTTGTATTCCAAGTAATCCACGCGGAGTAGCTTATGTATAACAATGATTTTTTGAAGCCTCGCATTATTGAAGTTCAAAAGATTTCCGAGACCCAGGCTAAAGTGGTCATGGAACCTTTTGAGCGTGGCTTCGGCCACACTTTGGGTAATGCGTTGCGTCGTATTTTGCTGTCTTCAATGGCAGGTGCTGCACCTACTGAAGTCAAGATGGCGGGTGTTTTGCATGAGTACGCAACGATTGACGGCGTGCAAGAAGATGTTGTCGACATCCTGTTGAATCTTAAGGGTGTTGTGTTGCGTCTGCATGGCGTTAAGGAAGTTGTCCTGACTTTAAAGAAGGATGGCTTTGGTGTCGTTACTGCTGCGGATATCAGTGCTAATGCTGAAGTTGAAGTTTTGAATCCTGAACATGTCATTGCTCATCTGACTGCCGGCGGTAAGCTGGACATGCAGATCAAAGTTGAGCAAGGTCGTGGTTATGTTTCAGCGATTTCTCGTCAGCTGCCGAATGAGACTCGTGCTGTCGGACATATCGCACTCGATGCTTCGTTCAGCCCGGTTAGTCGTGTCAGCTACGCTGTTGAGAGTGCGCGTGTTGAACAGCGCACAGATCTTGATAAGCTGATCATGACGATTGAGACAAACGGTGCAATTGATCCTGAACAGGCGATCCGCAATGCTGCGCGCATCCTTGTGGATCAGTTCTCTGTGTTTGCTGCATTGGAAGGTACTGAGCCTGTTGTTGAAAAAGAACATGTTCCTCAGGTTGATCCTATCCTGCTGCGTCCGGTTGATGATCTGGAGTTGACTCCACGTTCTTCCAACTGTCTCAAGGCACAAAGCATTCATTACATCGGCGACCTGATTCAATACAGCGAAAACGATTTGTTGCGTACCCCTAACCTGGGCCGCAAGTCTCTGAATGAAATCAAGCAGGTTCTTGCAGAGCACAATTTGTCGCTGGGCATGAAGCTGGAAAACTGGCCTGTCGCAGCTGCTTAAAGCTGCATAGACCATTAGTGGAATAACTGAAGTTTAAGAGAGGCAAATTATGCGTCACCGTTTAGGTTTAAGAAAACTCAACCGTACCAGCAGTCACCGTCTGGCAATGTTCCGCAACATGACTGTTTCCCTGTTGCGTCACGAAGTCATCAAGACTACCCTGCCTAAGGCCAAGGAACTGCGTCGCGTTGCAGAACCTATCCTGACGCTGGGCAAGACTCCAACACTGGCTAATCGTCGTCTGGCTTTTGCCCGTTTGCGTGACCGTGAAATGGTTACCAAGTTGTTTGAAGTGCTTGGCCCACGCTATGCAACACGCAACGGCGGTTATTTGCGTGTTTTGAAGTTCGGTTTCCGTCAAGGCGACAATGCTCCTATGGCATTGGTAGAACTGATGGATCGCCCGGCTGATGCTGAAGTGGTTGATGCTGAGTAAAGTGCTTTAATGTTTCGGCATTAAATGAAAAGCGGACTGGGAACAGTCCGCTTTTTGCTATTATGCGTTTATAAATCCTGTTTACTGTTCCCGGTTTTATGTTCCCGAAACTGCAACCTGTTTACAGCAAACTTTTTTTTGTGGAGGCTTCATGTCAAACTGGTTCGAAGATAATTCATTGTCCATCGGTCGTACGCCTTTGGTACGTCTTAACCGAATCACGGACGGCGCTCCTGCGACCATTCTTGCCAAGATCGAGGGCCGCAATCCGGCCTATTCCGTCAAATGTCGTATCGGTGCTGCAATGGTCAATGATGCGGACAAGCGCGGCTTGTTAGGTCCGGGCAAGCACCTGGTTGAGCCGACCAGTGGTAATACGGGAATTGCACTGGCTTTTGTCGCGGCTGCCAGAGGCATTCCGCTGACGTTGACGATGCCTGAGACAATGAGTATTGAACGGCGCAAGCTGTTGGCGGCATTCGGTGCCACGCTGGTCCTCACTGAAGGTGCCAAAGGTATGAATGGCGCCATCGCACGTGCCGAAGAGATTGCAGCGTCAGATCCTGATAAATATGTTTTGCTGCACCAGTTCAAAAATCCGGCCAATCCGGCCATACATGAGCAAACTACGGGGCCTGAAATCTGGAATGATACAGATGGCAAGATCGACGTGTTGGTGTCGGGTGTTGGAACAGGCGGCACCATTACAGGTATTTCGCGCTTTATCAAGCTCACTAAAGGTCGCGCGATTACTACGGTTGCTGTCGAGCCGGCGGGCAGCCCGGTGCTGACGCAAGCTCGCGCCGGAGAACCACTCAAGCCTGGCCCGCACAAGATTCAGGGTATCGGTGCAGGATTTGTGCCAGATACGCTGGATATGTCTTTGGTGGACGAGATCGAACAGGTGTCCAACGAAGATGCAGTTTTTTATGCGCGTCGCCTTGCACGTGAGGAAGGTATTCTGTCGGGGATTTCCTGTGGCGCCGCTGTCGCCGTGGCAGTGCGCCTGGCTCATCGTCCTGAAAATGCGGGCAAAATCATCGTGGTCATTTTGCCCGATTCAGGTGAGCGCTATCTCAGCTCGATTTTGTTTGAAGGGATGTTTGACGACAGGGGCGTTGCAATCTGATCGTTGATCTCTTGTTGGTGCTGCATAGATGATTTTCAGTTTATATTCCCGTTCAACCCGATGTATCGAGCCGCGATTGCATCTTGTGCAAGCCTTTGGAGCGTGCATCCGGGGGTGTTACAATCACGCTTGAATTTGGACGGTGCAAGTTGGCTAAGAATCGCTATTTGTTGCACCGTTTGTCTGCCTGACCTCCTGACGCCCAAATAATTTAAAATTAAACAAATCAGCGGTTGCACATGTATTCTGCAACATACTGAATATTAAGGAAATAAAATGAGTTTGAAATGCGGAATCGTCGGCCTGCCTAATGTAGGAAAATCCACTCTGTTTAATGCGCTGACCAAAGCGGGTATCGCTGCAGAAAATTATCCCTTCTGTACGATTGAGCCTAACGTCGGCATCGTTGAAGTGCCTGATCCGCGCATGGCCGAGCTGGCAAAGATCGTCAAGCCGCAGCGCATGCAACCTGCGATCGTTGAATTCGTTGATATCGCGGGTTTGGTAGCTGGTGCATCCAAAGGTGAGGGGCTGGGCAACCAGTTTTTGGCCAATATTCGCGAGACTGATGCGATTGTCAATGTGGTGCGCTGCTTTGATGACGAGAACGTGATTCATGTTACCGGTCGTGTCGATCCGATCTCAGACATTGAAACTATAATCACCGAACTGGCGCTCGCTGATTTGGCCGTTGTTGAGCGCACCATGCATCGCGATGGCAAGAAGGCAAAGTCCGGTGATAAAGATGCGCAGCAATTGGTGGCGGTGCTGGAGAAATTGTTACCGCACCTGAATCAGGGCAATCCGGCGCGTACTTTCGGCTTGAGCGATGATGAAAAAAAGATCATTCAGCCGTTGTGCCTGTTGACCATCAAGCCTGCGATGTACGTCGGCAACGTCATGGAAGATGGTTTCGAGAATAACCCGCATCTTGACCGTCTGCGCGAACACGCGGCCAAAGAAGGCGCACCGGTCGTCGCGTTATGTGCAAAGATCGAAGCCGAACTGGCCGATCTTGATGATGCGGACAAGCAGGAATTTCTGGCTGATCTGGGGCTCGATGAGCCGGGGCTTGACCGGCTAATCCGCACCGGCTACCAGTTGCTCGGCTTGCAAACCTACTTTACTGCCGGTGTGAAGGAAGTGCGTGCATGGACCATTCACAAGGGCGATACGGCGCCGCAGGCTGCAGGCGTGATCCACACAGATTTTGAACGCGGCTTTATCCGTGCACAGACGATTTCCTACGCTGATTTTATCGCCTGCGGCGGTGAGTCAGGCGCGAAGGAAAAAGGCAAGATGCGCGTCGAAGGCAAGGAATATGTCGTGCAGGACGGGGATGTGCTGAACTTCCTGTTTAACGTTTAACTACGGCTGCACATCAGCGTTGCCTGGTAAGCAGCTTCTATGAATCCGCGTACATGGCAATTGTTGCGCCTGTTAGCTGATGGCGCATTTCATTCGGGTAGTGAAATGGGGCGGCAGTTGGGTGTTTCTCGTGCGACGGTATGCAGCGACCTGACAGCGATCGTCGGTCATGGTGTCTTGCTGCAGCGCGTATCCGGACGGGGTTATCGTCTGGCTCAGCCATGGGATTGCCTGAACCTGGGTGAAATAAATCGTTATATGGGTAGTGTCGCTGCGGGATTTAAGCTTGAGATATTGCAGCAGGCGAACTCCAGCAATACTGAACTTCTGCGGCGCGCAACCCAGGGCGCGCAAAGCGGTAGTGTACTGGCGGTGGAGTTGCAGACCGCAGGCCGGGGCCGTATCGGACGCACCTGGCATTCTGGTCTGGGCAACGCGCTGACTTTTTCCCTGTTGTGGCGATTCGATTGCGGTCTGAATGCATTGTCCGGATTGAGCCTCGCGGTGGGTTTAGCTATTTTGCGTGCGCTGCAACAATTTAACGCGGTAGGAGTCGGGTTGAAGTGGCCCAACGATATTCTGGCGCCTCATGGCAAACTGGGCGGTGTGCTGATCGAGGCGCAGGGTGATATGCACGGTCCGAGCGCCGTGGTTATCGGCATAGGCATCAATTGCACATTGCCGCTGATGCTGGAACAGATGATCACCCAGCCTGCTGCCTCAATAAATCAGCTAATCAGCGCGCCGCCGAATCGCAATCAGTTGCTGGCAGCCCTGCTGCATCATTTAGCTGGGGTTCTGGACGAATTTTCACGCACGGGTTTTGCTTCCATGCGCGTCGAATGGGAGCAATATCATGCCCAGCAAAATTTGCTTGTCCAGCTGAAAATGCCGGATGGCAGTTGTATTAGTGGCGTTGCGCGTGGCGTCAGCGACGCGGGTGAGCTACGGCTGGAAATGACTGACGGGATAAAGCAATTTAATTCCGGTGAAGTGGGAATCCGTTCGTCATGAAATTACTAATCGATTCAGGTAATACCAACATCAAGCTGGTGCTGGTAGACGGTCTGTGCTGGCTGCCGGTCGTAACTATTTCGGTTAACCGGATCGCAGAACTAAGCTTTTCAGACTACCCCGAAGTGAATCAGGTATGGGTCAGCAATGTGTCAGGATCAGATGTCGCGAGGCAAATTAATGAGGCTTGTGCAATGCGGCAGTGGACGCCGCAATTTATCACGCCCCAAGTCGAGCAGTGTGGCGTGCATAATGGCTATGAACATGCTGTGCAGCTGGGGAGCGATCGCTGGGCTGCCCTGATCGCTGCATGGCACCATGTCGGTGCTGCGTGTCTGGTGGTGGGAAGCGGCACTGCAACCACGGTTGACGCACTTTCCGGTAATGGCGACTTTATGGGCGGGTTGATTTTGCCCGGGATAGAACTGATGCAGCGCAGTCTGATATCCGGGTCCGCGCAGCTGAAGGCGGGTTGCGGTCGCTACACTCTTTTTCCGCTCACGACGGCTGATGCAATGTTAAGCGGAGCCGTGCAGGCAAGTTGTGGTGCCATACAGCGCCAATACGAGTTGCTGGATGTAAAAGGCGCGCCGGTGCTGCTGAGCGGAGGTGCGTCGACCTTGTTGTCACCTCACTTAAGCTTGCCGGTCGAGATGATGGACAATCTCGTGCTGCAAGGATTGTTGTTAATCGCACAGGAAGCGAACAAAGCATGATAAAAATCATAAAAATGTTATTTTGGTTGTTAATTGCGGTGAATATTGCTTTGTTTGCTGTGATGCAAACGGGCGTGCTGGAGGATCGTCAGACAGCGCAAGTTCTGCGCCCTGAGCACGCAGAAAAGATCACGCTGATGGGGGGCGAGCAGGCGCAAGTTGCATCTGCCGTCATCACTCCTTTGGAGCCGCTTCTGCCCGCTTCTGCCCCTGTTGCCGTATCCGCGCCTGCGGCAGCTCCCGTTACCGTGAAAGCGGGTACTTGCTTTGAATGGGGTGATTTTTCCGACGGCGATCTGGATCAGGCCGCCAAAGCACTGAAAAAACTATCGCTCGGTGAAAAACTCAGTCAGCGTGAAATAGACCGGGTTATCGGCTTCTGGGTATATATCGCTCCTCTCAAGGATAAGGCAGCTGTCAGCCATAAGCTAGCTCAACTCAAGGAGCGCGGCGTGACAGACTATTTTGTCGTGCAGGAGGCGGGTGATTGGCTGAACGCAATTTCTCTCGGTCTGTTCAAGAGCCGGGAATCAGCGCAAAAATTCCTGGAAGGGCTGCGTAACAAAGGTGTGAGCAGCGCAAAAATGGGTGAGCGTACAGGAAAAAGTCGTGCAACTATATTTATAATCAACGGGTTGGATGAGAAAACGAGTGTTAAATTGACTGCCTTGCAAAAAGAATTTTCCGGAAGTGAGCTGAAAATCGTTTCTTGCCATTGACACAAGTGATAAAAGTACGGACAATGCCGTCCTCTTTGGTGATGTAGCTCAGGTGGTTAGAGCGCAGCACTCATAACGCTGAGGTCGGTGGTTCAAATCCACCCATCACCACCAAATTGCAGTTTCAAGTAGTATCAAGAAACATCAAAAACCCGCACAGTTAATAGCTTTGCGGGTTTTTTGTTGCCATCGATCCTAAGTCATTCCATCTAATCTTTTTTGGCTGGTGGTTTTTTTTGTAAGTGAGCGTGTTGCTGTTGCTGCTTGCGGGTAACGTGTTTGCATATAGCAAAGGAAGTCTGTGATTAAATCGTGTTGCGCTGGATAGGTGCCGGATAAATTGCTTTTTTCATTGGGCGTGCTGTAAGCAATAGAGTGAGACCTCTATGTATATTCGAAGCGTTGAACCGGTTGTCTGTGAAAGCGGTTTTTTGCGTAGCGAGTAATGGGATTCTCTGATTGGGCGAGTTGTCAGGTAGAGTGAGGTGCTCGAGCGCGGATATTCCTGAAGGTCAGTTGTATCTGCCATCGCTGAAATCGCCAGGCTGGTGATGGTCCGCTTTACCGTTCGTTGTGCCAGAGAAATAATTCAAGGTTCTTGTTGACAATGAAGTTTAAGTGCCTATAATGCGCACCTCATTGCTGACGCGGGGTGGAGCAGCTCGGTAGCTCGTCGGGCTCATAACCCGAAGGTCATAGGTTCAAATCCTGTCCCCGCAACCCAGAAATGACAGCATAATGAATTTGTAGAGGATGTAAAAACGGTGTGAAGATTTAGTTGACAATGTGTTTTAAGTCTCTATAATGCGCACCTCTTCGCTGAGACGAGGTTTGAAACGGAGCTTGATGGGAAACCAGAAAAGCTTTAAGAATCAGTAAGATGATTCGG
>JBBRBS010000112.1:0-8103 GCA_038205615.1 Burkholderiales bacterium
GGGTTATGATGCGCAAAGTTGGGCCGAGGGCTTTATGCGCGGCGTGTATTTGTTCAGCGAGCCATGGATCGAGATATTTGAAAAACATCATGCATTGATTGCGCCTATGGTGTTGCTGGGTACGCAATCGGGCTCTGAGATACTGGAGGCGAGAGTTGACCGTCAGCAAGCTATAGAGGATGCCTATGAATCCATTGCGGATGCGGTTGGGTTGCTCGATGCTTATTTCAGGGCGCTTCGAGCGTCGCTGGACAGCGCACCGCCGACAGTGCATTGAGTTAAAATGCACGCAAATTCAGAAAAGCAAACATGATCCATAGCGACAACCTCACTGCCGAACCGCGCCTGACTACCCCCGCTGTTGTATCCCGCCAGGAAGAAGCGCTGGAGCGCGCGCTGCGCCCCAAGCAGCTCGACGAATATGTCGGCCAGGAAAAGATACGCGAACAGCTGGAAATCTTCATTCAGGCGGCGAAGCTGCGCCAGGAGCCGCTCGATCATGTGCTGTTGTTCGGCCCGCCGGGGCTGGGCAAGACGACGTTGGCACAGATCATCGCACGCGAAATGGGTGTGAATCTGCGCCACACATCGGGGCCGGTACTCGAACGTGCCGGTGATCTGGCGGCCTTGCTGACCAATCTCGAACCCAATGACGTGCTGTTTATCGACGAGATTCATCGCCTCTCGCCGGTGGTGGAGGAAATTCTCTATCCCGCGCTTGAGGATTACCAGATCGACATCATGATCGGTGAAGGTCCTGCAGCGCGTTCGGTAAAGTTGGATCTGCCGCCGTTCACGCTGGTGGGTGCGACCACGCGCGCCGGGATGCTGACCAACCCGCTGCGCGATCGTTTCGGCATCGTGTCCCGCCTTGAGTTCTACTCCGCTGAAGAATTGCAGCGCATCGTGATGCGCTCGTCGGGTCTGCTGGAAATGAATCTGTCACCGGACGGCGCGATGGAGATCGCCAAACGTTCGCGCGGCACGCCGCGTATCGCCAATCGCCTGTTGCGCCGGGTGCGCGACTACGCCGATGTGAAGGCGGGCGGGGACGCGACGCGCACGGTGGCTGATGCGGCGCTGACGATGCTGGATGTGGATTCAGAAGGTCTGGATGTGATGGACAGGAAGCTGCTTTCGACCATCATCGAGAAGTTCATGGGTGGACCTGTCGGCGTGGATAATCTTGCCGCAGCGATCGGTGAGGAACGCGACACGATCGAGGATGTGCTCGAACCCTATCTGATCCAGCAGGGTTATCTGCAACGCACGCCGCGCGGCCGGATGGCGACAGCCATCGCCTATCGCCATTTCGGTCTGAAGGTGGCCAGCCATTTGACCAGCGAGGATTTGCGGGATGAAATCATCTAGGTGCGATGCCGGGTTGCTTGTACGACCTGCAACGCTTGAATTACAAGTAATTACAATTAATTGGTTGTTGTTAATTCAAATGTGTGAAAAATGAGGGTCGCGATCAGACATGAGTGAACATCAGGTTTTTTCCTGGCCGGTCAGGGTGTATTTCCAGGATACGGATGCGGGCGGCGTGGTTTATCACGCGAGCTACGTGAACTTTATGGAGCGCGCACGGACCGAGTGGTTGCGCACGCACGGTTACAGCAATGCCGACTTGATGAAGGAGTTCGGCGTGATGTTCGTGGTGCGCACGATGAAGCTGGATTATTTAAGACCTGCGCTGCTGGATGACATGCTGAACGTCACGGCGCAGGTGATGGAAATCGGGCGTTCGCGCCTCACGCTGCTGCAAAGCGTGAAACGCGCGGATGAACTGTTGACGACCGGGGAAGTGCATCTGGTGTGTGTCTCAAGGGAGACGTTCAAACCGGTCAGGGTGCCCCAGGCGCTGAGCGATCAGTGGAATAATAATTAACGGAAGGTTGCAAATGGAAGTTACACAGGATTTATCGTTTATACATCTGATCAGCGGCGCGAGCGTGCTGGTGCAATTGGTGATGGGGCTGCTGCTGTTTGTGTCGATGATGTCATGGTGGTACATCTTCCTGAAGATGTTCGCGATCCGTCGTGAAACCCGCTTGACCAATGAATTTGAAGAAATATTCTGGCGTAATTCCAATCTGAATGAGGTTTACAAATCGGTTAACAATTCGGCTCGTGCCGATCAGGGTGCGCTGGAGCGCATCTTCGCCGCTGGCTTCGTCGAATTCGTCAAACTGAAAAAACAGCACGGCGTGGAGGCTGCCGCCGTGATGGACGGGACGCGCCGCGCGATGCGCGCGACTTACCAGCGCGAGATGGACGAGCTGGAATCGCACCTGGCCTTTTTAGCGTCGGTCGGTTCAGTCAGTCCTTATGTGGGTTTGTTCGGCACGGTATGGGGCATCATGAATGCGTTTCGCGGCTTGGCAAATGTAGGTCAGGCGACCCTGGCACACGTTGCTCCCGGCATCGCCGAAGCGCTGGTTGCGACCGCGATGGGATTGTTTGCGGCGATTCCTGCCGTGGTGGCGTATAACCGCTACGCGCATGACATCGACAGACTGTCGACGCGCTTCGAGAGCTTCACCGAAGAATTTTCCAACGTGTTGCAGCGACAGCCGTGAGATCGAGCATGCGTACCAAGAATCGCCTGATGAACGATATTAACGTCGTACCCTATATCGACGTGATGCTGGTTCTGCTGGTGATTTTCATGGTGACCGCGCCGATGATGAATCCGGGGCAGGTCGATTTGCCGCAGGTCAGCCAGTCGTCAGTGCCGTCGCCCGCACCGCTGGAAGTGATCATCAAAAAGGATAATTCTCTCGCATTGCGAGATCATTCCAAGGGCGATGAAGAAACGCAGGTCTCGCGCGAAGAACTGGTGTCGATCATCAAATCCAGACAGGAGCTGCTGCCCGAACAGCCGGTGGTGATTTCCGCTGACAAGAGCGTGCGTTATGAAGAAGTCATCAACGTGATGGACGTGATGCAACAGCAACACATCAAAAAAGTCGGTCTGCTGACACAAGCCAAGACAAAATGAGTGCGGCAGTTTATTCAGATCCCAACAAACTGCCTGCCGGGATTTTGGCGCTGGTGGTGCACATCGCATTTTTCGCGCTGCTGTACTTCGGATTCTCGTGGCAGAATGAGCGCCCGGTCGTAACGAGCGTGGAGTTGTGGCAGAGCCTGCCTGAGGTGTCGCCGGCTGTTCCCGTGAAGGTGGAAGAAGTGATCCCGCCGCCGGCCAAGGTGGAGGAGGTAATCAAACCCGATATCGTGATCCCGGATAAAAAGCCCGAGAAGAAGACCGAGAAAAAACCGGAGGTCAAACCGCCGGAAAAGAAGCCGCCCGAGATCAGGCCCGAAGTAAAAAAAACGGTGGAAGCAAAAAAGGTATCCGCCCAGCCAGCGAAGCCGGCGGTATCGGCCGCAGAACAGCAAGCAGCGCACGACCGGATCGCGCAGGAAGCCGCGACAGGTCGCGTGGTGGATGAGTACGTCAGTAAAATTGCCGCCAAAATACGCCACAATACGGTGATGCCGCCGGATGTGCCGAATGATGCGCGTGCCGAGTTTCTGGTGACGTTGTTGCCGGGCGGTCGCGTGTTGAAAGCGAAGCTTTCCAAATCCAGTGGCAATGTGGCCTATGACACTGCAGTGGAGCGTGCGATTCTGAGATCCGATCCGTTGCCGCTGCCCGCCGATACCAGTTTGTTTAGTCGTTTTCGTGAATTAAAACTGGATTTTAAGCCGGTTGAATAAGAGAGGTTGTTGAATGTTGAAATTACTATCCGGCGTGCTGGGCTTGTTGATGCTGGCCAATGTGCATCAGGCTTGCGCGGCACTGACAATTGAAATAATCGGTGCGGGCGAAAATCAGATACCGGTTTCTCTGGTTCCATTCGGCGGCGACGAGAAGTTGGGGCTGGCGATCAACGAAGTGGTGTCAGACGATTTGCAGCGCAGCGGTTTGTTCCGTCTGGTTGATACCACGGGCAAGTCGCCTCATGAGCCTGCCGAGGTTAAATATTCCGACTGGCAGTTGCGCGGAGCGGTGGCGCTGGCGATAGGCACGGTCAGCACACAGGCTAACGGACGTATCGAAGCACGATTCCGGCTGCTCGATGTCGTCAAACAGGTCGAACTGGTAGGGCAGGCGGTGTCGGCAACTGACGGGCAGGTCCGCGCGGTGGGTCACCGCATCGCCGATTTGATCTATGAAAAGCTGACCGGCAACCAGGGTGTATTCAGTACGCGTATCGCCTATGTGAACCGTCAGGGAAAAATGTTCAGTCTGATCGTCGCTGACAGCGATGGTTACAACGAACAAATCGTGCTGAAACAGAGCGAGCCCATCATGTCGCCGTCCTGGTCGCCCGATGGCAGCCATCTGGCTTATGTGAGTTTTGAAACGGGACATGCGGCCGTGTTTGTACAGTCGCTGTACACCAATCAGCGCAAGGTAGTGGCTGATTTTCGCGGCAGCAACAGCGCGCCGGCCTGGTCGCCGGACGGCCGCCAACTGGCAGTAGTGCTGACTCGGGATGGCAGTTCGCAGATTTATCTGATGCGCCCCGATGGCGGCGATATTCGCCGTATTTCCTTCAGCGGCGGGATCGATACTGAGCCCAATTTTTCTCCCGACGGACAAACGTTGTTGTTTACCTCGGATCGTGGCGGCAGTCCGCAGATTTACCGTATGCCGGTTGAGGGTGGCGCTGCACAGCGCCTGACCTTTGCCGCCGGCAACAGCTTTTCGCCGCGCCACAGTCCGGACGGAAAATCCTTTGTGTTCGCACATTTGAGCGGGGGGAAGTTCTTTATTTCGGCGCAAGACTTCCAGTCGGGACAGATGGAGACGCTCACCGAGGGTGGCTGGGAGAAAAAGCCCAGTTTTGCCCCGAACGGAAAGCTAATCCTGTTTGCCAGCGAGGCCCGTGGTCGTGGTATATTGGCAACCGTGTCCAGCGACGGTCGTGTCAAGCAGCATATGTTCACGCAAAGCGGCGATGCGCGAGAGCCGGTGTGGGGACCACATTTGTAGTTAATCATGAAAAGGGGAATGGCAATGAAGAAACTTGTTATCAGTATTGTATTGTTGAACTTGCTCGCTGCATGTGCAAGCCAAAAGCCGAAAGAAACAACAGCCGCACCGGCTACAGCTCCAGCCGCATCATCAGCTCCTGCAACCTCTGCAACAACTGCAGTTGATGCGCTGAACGATCCGAAGAGCATCCTGGCCGGCCGCAGTGTGTTTTACCCGTTTGACATCTCTGTGGTTCAAGACGCAGACAAGCCGCTGGTACAGGCTCATGCTAAGTATCTGAGTGAAAATGCAGCGCGCACCGTTAAGCTGGAAGGCAATTGCGACGAACGCGGCAGCAATGAATACAACTTGGGACTGGGTCAGCGTCGTGCTGATGGCGTACAAAAGATGCTGGTGTTGGGCGGTGCTAAAACAGCTCAGTTGAACAGCGTCAGCTATGGCGAAGAAAAGCCACGCGCATCCGGTCACGACGAAGCGTCATGGTCGCAGAATCGCCGCACTGATCTGAACTACGCTAAGTAATAGTATGCAAAAGCTACGCGTCTTGATGTTGCTGTGTTTTGTCGCACCCGTGCATGCGGGGTTGTTCTCGGACGACGATGCGCGCAAGAGTGTCCAGCAGGTTGAGACGCGTGTGCTTAAGTTGGAAGAGCAAGACAAGCTGCAAACCCAATCGATTTTCGATTTGCAAGGGCAGATCGAAACAATGAACAGCGAACTGCGCAAATTGCGCGGACAGAATGAAGAAACAGCGCACGGCTTGCAGGACGCCGAAAAGCGCGAAAAAGACTTCTATGAAGATCTGGACAGGCGTCTGCGCCACTTCGAGTCCATAGAAGCCGGCACCGCCGAAGCTAATCCGGTTGATGTGCCAAAGACTGCCGGCGTGGCTGTCGATGTTGACGATCCTGCTGCAGAGAATCGCGCAATCGAAACGGCCTATGGTCTTTTCAAGGCAGCTAGTTATGCGAATGCAGCAAAAGCATTCCAGGAATTTATCAAAAAGTATCCGGCGTCCGTGCATGTTCCTAATGCCACTTACTGGTTAGGCAACACCCAGTTTGCGCTGAAGGATTACAAGGTTGCCATGTCGACTTATCGGGCGCTGCTCAAAGCTGAACCCAATACGGCGCGAGCCCCGGAAGTGTTGTTCAATATCGCTGGTTGCCTGCAGGAATTGAAATCGACCGTGTCGGCTAATGCAACACTCAAACAGCTGATTTCCAAATATCCCGACAGCGCTGCAGCCGCCAAAGCAAAAAAACTGATCAACAAGTAGTCGTCTATGTCCGAGCAAAATTTAAACGCTTCCCTGCGCATCACCGAGATATTTTTTTCGTTGCAAGGCGAGACCAGTCGCATCGGTTTTCCTACGGTGTTCATCCGGCTGACCGGGTGTCCGCTGCGCTGCGGTTACTGCGATACCTCCTATGCATTTACCGGCGGGAAAAGCTACACGCTGGCTGAAATTCTCACAGAAGTTGCACAATATGCGCCGCGCTACGTGACCGTGACCGGCGGGGAGCCGCTTGCGCAGAAAAACTGTTTGCCACTGCTTAACGCACTCTGTGATGCCGGATATCAGGTCTCGCTGGAGACCAGCGGCGCTCTGGATATCAGTGAGGTAGATGCGCGGGTGATGCGGGTGGTTGACATCAAAACGCCCGCCTCCGGCGAGGTCGACAAAAACCGCTGGGAAAACATCGAGTTGTTAACGCCGCAAGACGAAATTAAATTCGTCGTGTGCGACGAAAATGATTACGACTGGTCTCGGAAAATCTTGGTACAACATCAGCTTGCTGATAAATGTGACGTGTTGTTTTCGCCGGCACAGGGCGCGCTCAGCGCCACACAACTGGCTGACTGGATCTTGCGGGATCGTCTGCCGGTGCGTTTTCAGTTACAACTTCACAAAATACTATGGAACAACGAGGCAGGCCATTGATGAAAAACGCCGTCGTACTATTATCGGGCGGTCTTGATTCGGCTACCGTGCTGGCGATGGCACGTGCGCAAGGCTATGCTTGTTATACGCTCAGCGTGGACTACGGTCAGCGCCATCATTCCGAACTGGCGGCAGCAAAGCGCGTCGCGCAGTCTTCAGGGGCGCATGAGCACCGTGTGGTCCACATCGACCTGACCGGCTTCGGCGGGTCGGCTTTGACCGATAGCAACATTGCCGTGCCGGAGCACGCCTCGGCAGGCATCCCGCTGACCTACGTTCCTGCACGCAACACCATCATGCTGTCGCTGGCGCTGGCCTGGGCCGAGGTGTTGCACGCGCAGGATATTTTCATCGGCGTGAATGCAGTGGATTATTCAGGCTACCCTGATTGTCGTCCGGCTTACATCGAAGCGTTTGAGCGCATGGCCAATCTTGCTACTCAGGCGGCGGTGGAGGGGCATCCGCTCACGCTGCACGCACCGTTGCTGCATCTGTCCAAGTCCCAGATCATCGCGCAGGGAACGATGTTGGGTGTGGACTATGCGGCGACAGTTTCCTGCTATCAGGCCGATCAGTCAGGGCGTGCGTGCGGCGTATGCGACTCCTGCCGTCTGCGCAGCGCCGGATTTGCGGCCGCCGGAGTGGTCGATCCGACCCGTTATGCAATTTAATTTAAATTAATTCGTCTTGGGCATTGACAGCGCGCGCCCAGCACGTATAATTCGCGCTCCTTCGCAGGGGTCGATAGCTCAGCCGGTAGAGCAGCGGACTTTTAATCCGTTGGTCGCGAGTTCGAATCTCGCTCGACCCACCACTGCCATGGAAATTGTTTAACAGTAAGCCGCTTTAGCTCAGTTGGTAGAGCAACCGCCTTGTAAGCGGTAGGTCGTCAGTTCGAATCCGACAAGCGGCACCATTTTAAACCCACTAATTCAAAAGGTTAGTGGGTTTTTTGTTGTCCTGGATTTACTACGCGTTACCTATGTCAATTCCCATGGCTCAAAAAATCCTTGTTGCAGCCTTAATGATATTGCTGAACGCTTGCTCGGCAGGCTTAAAGTCGCCGTCGGCAGCAGGTACGACCTTTGCGGCCTATGGGGATATGCCCTACATGGTAAAAATGGCCGACGGCAGGACTGACGAGCAG
>JBBRBS010000113.1:0-8003 GCA_038205615.1 Burkholderiales bacterium
TGGGGCCTTGCAGATGATATTTGATGGACAGGTGTGACGCGGCTGCATTGTTCATGCTGAGCAGCACACTGAGCGGTTTGATGCGCGGATTATCGCGTTTAAAAACCTCGATATAACCGTCTTCCAGGGTTCCTGCGCCACCCAAGCATGAGCCCATGTAAACACCGGCACGCGCATATTCAGACTCATCCAGAACCAGATTCGCGTCCTTCACCGCTTGTTCGGCTGCAACCAGGGCAAGCTGGCTGAAACGTTCGATTCCGGTGAGCTGGATCTTTGAAAAATGCGCGGCAGGATCGAAGTCATCCACTGAAGCCGCGATGCGGATAGAGAGTTTTTCAACGAAATCGCGGTGCAGGTGCTTGATGCCGGAACGCCCTGCCATCAGATTGCTGAAGAACTGTCCGGGAGATTGGCCGACTGGGGAAACTATCCCTAAGCCTGTGATGACGACGCGCCTGGACATTGAGACCTTACGCGGATTGCTCGGCAACCACTCTGTCGACCAGATTGGTTACGTCCTGCAGGGTCTTGATCTCGACTCGTTCGTCCGGCAACTTGATCTTCAGTTCGTCTTCAAGATTGAACATGAATTCGATCACGGAAAGGGAGTCCAGTCCCAGACTTTCCAGAGTGGCGTCGGGTGTCAGATTTTCGAGCTTCAGGTCGAATTGTTCGACCATCATGCGCTGTATGGTGGGTAGTGAGCTCATGGGTGTGATATTCAGTGTTAATTTTGGTGAATTATAACTGAAACCACGTTCGAACGAAGCACTTTCAGGGCACAACCGGCGGAGCAAAGCCGGCTGTCCGTCATTTTGACTGACCGCCTTTGCTTATCGCCATCTGACTAATGCTGAGTTCGATGAATTGTGTCGAAAAATCGTATGGTTTCACTGGCGACCAGCTCGCGGTCATTGTCAACCGTGATCATGTGGTAGCTGTTGTGCAGCAGTACGCTTTCGATGAGCGTTGAACCGAGATGCTCGGCTACATAGCGGGCGTTATCAGGGGACGCGACATCATCTTCCTCAGCATGAATGATGATGGCCGGTGCCGTCACTAGGTGCATGGACTGTTTGACCGATTTGATCATGCGCTCCGCTTCCTGTATCGCCGGTAAATTCAGCTTGCTGGCGCCGACGATGGAAGAATCCTTGTGGCTCATTTCGCGCGCAATCCATTTGCGTAACTGCTGGTTTTTAAGTCCGAAAGGTTCGCGTTCACGGTAGCTGTAGAGATAGCGAAACGGGGAGTAATAACCGATGTAGCGCAAAAAACGATACCACGGGATGCTCCAGCCGTCATATTTTAACGTGGTTGCCAGCAGCGTCAGGGCGGATACTTCCCCTCCCAGTTCGGCGGCAATGCTGAGCGACAGCGTCGCACCGATGCACAATCCGCCCACGGCTACCGTGCTGTGCTGATTTTTGAGCGTGCGAAACTCGGCCAGCGCCTTTGCGTGCCAGTCTTGCCAGTGAGTCACCGAGCGGGGTGTGTCACCATGCATGAAGCCATACCCCGGGATATGCGGTACATGTACCGTGTAGCCGGCCTGGTGCAGCCGTTTTGCGATCGGCTGGAGTTCGGCAGGGCTGCTTTGCAGTCCGTGCAATAACAGCACTGCATGTTCGCCGCCTTTTAATGTAATTGCATCCATCTGTTTAACCTGAAAATTCATATAACCTGCTGAAAGCCCTGAGCCCGCTGAAATAATCGCGACCAAACTGCAATGCGGGTTTACGCTGTACGTAACGTTTGGATTATAGGGTATACACGGCGACAAACCCAGCCGTTCTGAATATCTTGTGCCTTGTGTATCGGGGGCGTCTGAGTGCAGGGCCTTAATAAATGAACCGGTCGCGCAGCGCTTCCAGATTCAATTCATTCAGCAGGTATTCCAACCGTTGTCTTGCATCCTTGCGCGGTTGACCCACATAGCGCGCGATGATCAGTTCGTTTTTCATTGAGTGTTCCCAGCCTACCAGCTCGGTCGCAGTCACCTGATAGCCGTGAGACTCCAGCAGCAGGCAACGCAACACGTTGGTCAGATGGCTGCCAAATTCGCGGGCATGAATAGGATGACGCCAGATTTCCGATAAAGGCGTTTTGCTAAGTGACTGATTCTTGTTCTTATTTAAGATGGATGCGACTTCAGCCTGGCAGCAGGGGACCAGCACGATGAAGCGGGCTTTTTTGTGCAGCGCAAATTTGATCGCGTCATCGGTGGCCGTATTGCAGGCATGCAATGCAGTCACGATATCGATCTGTTCCGGGAGCGCGGGTGAGTGGATGGATTCTTCCACCGACAGATTCAGGAACGACATCCTGGAAAAGTTTAATCGGGCTGCCAGTTCCTGCGATTTGACGACCAGCGCCTCACGCGTCTCGATGCCATAAATGTGGCCGGCTGCACGCGCCTTTAAAAACAAGTCGTACAGTATGAAGCCCAGATAGGACTTGCCCGCACCATGATCCGCCAGTGTCAGGTCCGTTTTTTTGGCCAGCACTTCATTGAGCAATGGCTCGATGAACTGAAACAGGTGATAGACCTGCTTCAGCTTACGCCTGCTGTCCTGATTGAGCTTGCCGTCGCGTGTCAGGATATGCAGTTCTTTTAGCAGTTCGATGGACTGATTGGCTTTGATTTCTGGAATGAGGGTCATGTTGAAATTTTAAGGGGCTAACCGCGTCATTATAAATGGGCATCTGGATTCCGGTGCGGAAAATGCAGAATTAACAGCGAACTATGCAACTAGTCGAGAGACAGGTATGAGCAGCTCGCCCGGCTGCGACATCAGATCAGCTCTGATTGAGCAGCGCCTCGAACTGTTCGATCGGCACCGGTTTGCTGAACAGATAGCCCTGGTAGCGGGTGCAGCCCTTGTCGAGCAGGAGTTGACGTTGCTCTTTCATTTCCACGCCTTCGGCAATGACATCCATATTCAGGCTGTTTGCCATTGCGATAATGGTGCGCACCACCATATTGTCGCTGTTGTCGGTGGAAATGTCGTGGACGAACGAGGAGTCTATCTTGATCTGATCAAGCGGCATTCGTTTGAGATGTTGCAAGGAGGAGTAGCCTGAGCCGAAGTTGTCCAGCGAGAGCAGGACGCCGACATTTTTCAACGCGTTCAGCTTGATAATGGTGCATTCGACGTTCTCGAGCAACAGGCTTTCAGTCAGTTCCAGCTTGAGGCGCAGCGGATTGATGGCATGGCGTTGCACGGCCGTCTGGACCTGAGCCACAAAATCGGGCTGGTGGAATTGTTTCGCGCTCACATTGACTGCCAGTACCAGATCATGGGTGAGATTGGCCAGCTGCCATGTCCTGATCTGGGCACAAGCCGTATCCAGCACCCACAGACCAATCGGCAGGATCAGCCCTGTTTCTTCCGCCAGCGAAATGAATTGATCGGGAGACAGTAAGCCTCGTTCAGGATGTGACCAGCGGATCAATGCCTCGGCGCCCAATGTTTGGCGCGAACTGTCCACCTGACTCTGGTAATACAAATGGAATTGCCCGCTTTCAAGTGCACGGCGCAATTCGCCTTCGAGGGTCGCGCGGGCATTGATACTGACCTGCATTTGCGGGTCAAAGAAGCGCAGCGTGTTGCGGCCGGCTTTTTTGGCCTGATACATGGCGATGTCGGCTTTTTTAAGCAATTCAGCGATCGTGTGTTGATTGTTGTTAAACAGCGTGGCGCCGATGCTGGGCGTGCTGTGGTACTCATGCGAGGCTAGCTGGTAAGGCTGGCCGAGGGTTGTGAGTATCTTTTCGCCGACCGCTTGCGTCAGCGCCGACGCTTCCAGCGTATGCCCGCTCAGATCTTCGAGCATCACCACGAATTCATCTCCGCCCAGACGCGCCACGGTGTCGCCTTCTCGTATGCAGGATTCCAGGCGAAGTGCGACCTGCTGGAGCAGCAAATCACCGAAGTCGTGCCCGAGCGTGTCGTTGAGCGTCTTGAAATTGTCCAGATCGATAAACAGTAGCGCACCTTCACGACCACTGCGCGCACTGGACGCTAACGCCTGTTTTAACCTGACCATCAGCAGTCGGCGGTTGGGCAGTCCTGTGAGCGGATCGTAGAATGCCAGACTCTTGATTTCTTCTTCCGCAGCCTTGCGAGCCGAAATGTCGATGTGTGTGCCGATATAATGAGTAACGCTTTCATTCGCATCCTTGACTGCGCTGATGGTGAGCCATTTTGGATGAATTTCACCATTTTTACATCGATCCCATATTTCGCCCTGCCATGCGCCGGTGCGAAGCAGCGTCTCCCACATCGCAGCATAAAAGGCTGCATCGTGGCGACCTGATTTGAGCAGACGCGGTGTTTGCCCCACGGCCTCGGAGGCACTGTAGCCAGTGTCATCGGTAAATGCCGGGTTGACCCGCAGGATGACCCCGTTGCTGTCGGTGATGAGCAGGCTCTCTTGTGACTCGAACGCGACTGCGGCGATGCGAAGTGTGGCCTCAGCCTGTCTGCGCGCGGTGATGTCTCGCGAAAATGCGATGAAACGCGACGCCTGACCTTCTGTCTGCGCATGCTGGAGCACGATTTCCACGGGGATATCGCGTCCGTTCTTGTGTCGGAGCCGGGTTTCAACGGTTTTTGCCGCAAGGCTACCGTCCCGGAGCGGTTCCAGCAGGGCGCGGAAATTCGGCTCGTTGAATTCCGGCATGATATCCAGCGGCGTTATTTGCAGCAGTTCATCCTCACTGTAAGCCAGTTGTTGTATAGCGCCGTTATTCACGTAACTGAAGCGCAACGAGTCGGCATGAAAAATAAAAACGCCATCCAGCGTGTGATCCAGGGTGTACTTGAATTGCGCCAGCGTGACGGCGTGTTCGCGTAACGTTTGATTCGCCTCGTCCAGCATGCGGTTTGCATCAAGCCGGGCTTTGATGCGCAGGCTCGATTCGCGGTGCAGCAGGTAGGTGGCGAGCATGGTCAGCAGCACGAAGAGCACATTTGCCAGCAGGATTAACATCGACAACCGGATTTGGCTGGAACGAAATTGCGCGTTACGCTGTACCAGCAAGTCGGCTTCTGCATTCTCGAAGTCGCGCATCGAGGCACGGATCGTAGTCATCAATTGTTTGCCGCGATCGCTGTGCAGTATTTCGAGTGCGGCAGCGCGGTTCTGCATGCGGCGCAGCGCTATGGTCTGCTTGATCAGCGCCATTCTGTCATTGATCAACGGGGCCAGCATTTCAAGATGACGTTGTTGCGCGGGGTTGTCGCGGGTGAGCTCGCGCAATTTGCTCAATTGGTCCGTGATCGTGTCACGCACGGCCAGGTACGGTTTCAGAAGGGTTTCGTCGCCGGTCTCAATGTAGCTACGCTGTCCCGTCCCCACATCCTTCACATCAAACAGCAAGTCATCCGCCGCATTCATTACCTGCCAGGTATGCGTTTGTAAGTCAGCGGCACGCTCGTTCTGTTTGACGGCCCACATTGATGTCAGCGCTACCAGTATGGCCAACACGCCAGCGGCGGCAAAACTGACAACCGGCTTGATGTTGGTGATTGAATCTGCCCCGTATGCAGACCTTTTGCAAGGCATGTATGCAGTTGTCTTATCGCGCGTATTGGCCTGCGACGTGATGTCCACCATGGGTAGCGGGTGATTTGTCGCGGCAATTTCGGGAGAATGTGGCTGCATGGGATGCTTGGGTTCAACCCGTCTGAAAAGGCTAACCCATGCTAAACACATGACTATCCACTGTATATAGGCAGAATCCTATCCTGATTTAGTCATTTTTCTGGCCTGCACTGTGTTGCGGTAACGGATGCAATCAGCCTAACTTCATCGCCAAAATCTGCGTGATGCAGTTGGCGATGAAGAAAGGCCAGGATTTGAGCAGGATGCCGTAATTCCGCCACACAGCCGTCTGCGTTAATCGTGCTCTGGTGCCCACAACTGGTGAGCATCGAGCAGCAAACGATAATGCGCTTCGTTTGCATCGAGTTGTGCCAGATTTTCAGTTAGTGAAGACTCCAGCGCGATGCGACGTGCGGTAAGGCTGTCAGACAGGCTAGCCTCGCCTGATGCATAAGCTTTGGCTACCAGTTCCGCATTGCTGCGGATGGACAGGGCGGCTTCGTGCGCCTGCTGCCAGGTCTCAAAGCCCTTCACGGCCATAAGATGCGCGGCATAAACATCACCTTCCAGACGGCGCTTGACGAATTCCTCCTGATCGGCGGCAATTATGGCTTGTTGCTCTAGGCCTTCTGCTGTGGCACTGCGATGTCCAAATGATATCGGTACCATCAAATAGACGCCCGCTACTTTTTCGTTACCGCCCATTTCATGCGAATAGCGCAGGCCGACTGTCGGGTCGGGTATCTGGTCAGCGCGACTGCGTTGTGCCAGCAGTTGCTGCACCTGGTTGTGCGCCTGCACCATGCCCAGTTCGTGGTTGTCATCAAATATGCGCGTCTTCCAGAATTTGAAGTCATGCTCGACGGCCTGAGGAGTGACAAGCGGCAAATTTTCCGGTAACTGGATGGCGGGAAACGGGCGTGTCAGGTCGTTGCCTGCGAGTAGCGTGCGCATCTGGGCTTGATGCCAGGATACGCCGGCCTGTGCTGCTGCGGCAATTGCCTGATTTAACTCGAGTTTTGGCGCATCCCCCGCTTTGACCCGCTTTTCGGTCATCTGTGCTTGCTGTTTGAGGATCTCCACCTGTTTTTGCCAAAGCGCAGCGGTTGCCTGTTCGCGTTGCCAGTTGAACCAGAGTTTCAGCAGTACGCGGCCCGCTTCGTGATGCGCATCGCCCAGCGCAAATTCGGCACGCTGAACACTGGCCTCACCAATGTTCTCATCAATACCGACCTTGTTGATGAGGCGCAACGGACGTTCCAGTGCCACATCCCATTCTTTTAATTTCTGTCCGGTGTTGACAATGTTGCGCTGCGACGAGCCTGCACGCAGGTTAAATTCATAAGGACCGCTGTTCCACTTGCGTTGATTGGCATGCTCCAGCGCGAGGCTGCTGGCAGCGTTCAACACCAGCAGATGATTGCTCAGTGCAGCGTCCACCTGTGCCGGCGGCGGCAGGTCGGGGCGGTTGATCTCTGCGGCGCAAGCGATCCCGCTTATTAACGTAAGTGCTGACAATAGACTGACGAGCAGAGGTTTGCGACTAACGACTAACGACTGACGACTGGCGACTGTTTTTATCATGCCAGCCTCCCGAACTCGATTACCGGCGTGATCCAGTAGGCTATTTCCGGATTGGCTTCTTCAAGCTTGAGATGGGTGATGAGTTCGCGCGCATCGTCAAGGTTCATTACCGTGTCGATCTGGACGCGTTGCGAGCGTCCCCGCACTTGTTCCAGCATGCTGGGCAGTTTTTCCTTCTGGCTGCCGCCTTCGTTGCGGGTCAGGGCAAAGCCGCTCACCCAGTCCGGGTGTTCGAGCAGATGATCGACCAGACGTTCTTCTAAAGTGCGATGGCATACCAGCGTCAGACAACAATTCATTTCTTTCATTCTAAAAACCCCTTTATTCCACGAAAATCACGAAAGGCACAAAATTAATCAACATATTGATTTTATGTAGTAATTTATTCGCAAGACGAAGATGGAGGTCGTGGTATCTATTTGCATTTTTCGTGTTTTTTCGTGTGTTTCGTGGACGGCTGTTTTTTGTTTCATTTTGCTTTTCTCGCGCGTTCAAGGCCGAAACGGCGATACAGGATGGGCAGCATAATCAGCGTTAACAGCGTCGAGCTGATCAGTCCGCCAGTCACGACGACTGCGAGCGGCTTCTGTATCTCGGATCCGGGGCCGGTGGCAAACAGCACGGGCAACAGACCAAAGGCCGTGATGCTGGCGGTCATCAGTACCGGGCGCAGACGGCGTTTTGCGCCTTCAAACACCACTTGCGTGATATCCATGCCTTCGGCGTGCAACTGGTTGAAGTAGGACACCATCACCACCCCGTTGAGTACCGCAATACCTAACAGGGCGATGAAACCGACCGAGGCG
>JBBRBS010000114.1:0-7970 GCA_038205615.1 Burkholderiales bacterium
CTCCAGCTCAGACAGGTTCCAGGTAGTGGGATTGCGCCACAGCGCCTGCGTCGTCAGCGTGCGCACGCTTGGCAGCTGCTGCTTGGCAGCGGCACCCTCAATACGCATCGCATAGCGTTCAAAATCCACGATGCGATAATCCAACAGACCGGGGGTTCCCTCATAACGCGTGCCGTTCAACAACACCAGGAAGCGGTCGCCGTTTGGCTGGGTTTCCTGAAAACCCTGACGCGCCACCATCGTGCCTAGCTGGCCATTTTGTACGGACCGCACAAAGACATTGCCGATCTGACCTGTTTCCGGATCGGCGCGCTCGACGAAATAAACCCTGTCTGACTGCCCCGACTCGCGAAAGACGCCCGGCGTGATCGTCGCGACTTCATCGCGACTTTCCAGGTGACTCCGGTATTCATCCGATTTCTTCAATGCCCAGGGTGACAGCAGCAGACTCAGCAGCGCAATCACCATCACGACGGGTGTGGCATACCACAACACCGGCCGTATCCAACGCGTCAGGCCAATCCCGGCACAAAACCACACCACCATTTCACTATCGCGGTAACAACGCGACAAGGTCAGCAATATGGAGATAAACAGGCTCATCGACAACAGCACAGGCAGATAATTCAACGCGCTGAAACCGAGTAGCGCCAGCACACCGTCTGCCGCCAGCTTGCCGCTGACCGCCTCACCCAAAAAACGAATCAGCTGGCTGATCACCACAATGCCAAGTAAAGTTGCGAAAACCAGCACGCCATTGCCGGCAAACTCGAGCACCAGGGCACGGTTAAAGTGCCCCTTGCGAAACAACTTTGACTTTATGCGGGCAGTTTGCGGATAATCGGGCATCAGAATGAAAATATAGGGAGCGACACGTGGAATTTAGCATAAAACAAAGCAGTCCGGACAATCAGCGTAGCGCTTGCCTGGTACTGGGCGTTTTTGAAGGCGGCCAGCTGTCCCCCGCAGCGCACATTCTTGACCAGGTAGTCAATCACCAGCTGAGCGATCTGATTGCTCGCGGCGACATGACAGGCAAGGTCAGCAGCACCGTGATACTCCATACGCTGCCCGGCGTAGCCGCCGAGCGCGTGTTGCTGATCGGGCTGGGCAAGCCCGAGGAACTCAACGCCAAACAATTTATCGACATCGTGCGCACCACCTTTGCCGCACTGCAAAAGACCATCTGCAAAGATGCAGCGTTGTATTTCACCGACCTTGCCGTCAAAGACCGCGATGAAAGCTGGAAGATCAACCAGATCGTGCTGCTGGCTGCCGAGTCTGCGTACCGCGCGGACGGGCTCAAGAGCAAACCTGCAGACAAGCCCAGCCTGCGCAAGATTTTGCTCGGTTGCGCCAAAAAGCCCGGCAATGCCGCACAAACCACCGTCACGCAGGCCAGTGCGATTGCGCACGGCATGAAACTTGCCAAGGATCTAGGCAATCTGCCCGGCAATATCTGCACACCAACTTATCTTGCAGAGCAGGCGGGAAAAATGGCGGAAGCTCACAAGCTGAAGGTCACCATCCTCGAAGAAAAGGACATGGAGAAACTGGGCATGCATTCCTTGCTGGCGGTCACGCGCGGCAGCCGCCAACCGGCCAAACTCATCACGCTGGAATATCGCGGCGGTGACAAGAAGCAAAAACCCGTCGTGCTGGTCGGCAAGGGGCTGACCTTCGACTCTGGCGGCATTTCACTCAAACCCGGCGCCGAAATGGACGAGATGAAATACGACATGTGCGGGGCCGCAAGCGTACTGGGAACGATGTTAGCAATTGCCGAAATGTCCCTTAAACTCAACGTCGTCGCGGTGATCCCGAGCAGCGAGAACATGCCGGATGGCGCCGCCTGCCGTCCCGGCGATATCGTCAAGAGCATGGCGGGCCTGACCATCGAAATCCTCAACACCGATGCCGAAGGCCGCCTGATCCTGTGCGATGCACTGACCTATGCGGCGCGTTTTGAACCGGACACCGTGATCGACATCGCGACGCTCACCGGCGCCTGCGTCATCGCGCTGGGCGGCGTGGCCAGCGGCCTGTTCAGCAATCAGGATCAGCTGGCGCGTGAATTGGCGGATGCCGGGGAATACGCGAATGACAAGGCCTGGCACATGCCGCTGTGGGATGAATACCAAACACAGCTGGACAGTAATTTTGCCGACATGCAGAACATCGGCGGCAGAGCTGCAGGCAGCGTTACCGCCGCCTGCTTCCTGTCACGTTTCACCAAAGATTACCGCTGGGCGCATCTGGATATCGCAGGCACTGCTTGGAAATCCGGCAAGGATAAGGGTTCGACTGGCCGCCCGGTCCCCTTGCTCACGCAGTATTTGATCCAGCGGACTCAAACCGCAAAGTAATGACAAAAGTGGACTTTTATACAGGCTCTGCCGACAAGCTGCGCACCGCCTGCCAGTTGAGCCATAAGGCCATGCAACACGGCCTGCGCACTGTCATCAGCCTGCCCGACGCAGCAAGCCTTGATGCGCTGAACCGGCTGCTATGGCAATATCCTGACACAGCCTTCATCCCGCACTGTCGCAGTGATGAGGCAGACGCTGCAAAGATACCCGTTGTATTAAGCTGCGACAACGACCAGTTTCCACACCACGATATGCTGATCAGCCTGCATAATGAGTGCTTACCGTTCTTCAGCCGCTTTGAACGTGTCATCGAAATCATCGGCACTGACGAGGAAGACAGCCGGCTGGGCCGGGAGCGTTTTAAATTTTATCGCGATCGCGGCTACGAGCTGCGCCATTTCGACTTAACCCAGGCAAATTAACCGTGACAGATTCAACCTTACCGTTGCTGACCGAAGTGGTGGACGATTCATCATCAGATGAGTTGCCGATATTATTTGAAATCATCACCGATCCGGACGAGGAATTCGAGCCGGAAGCCGTGCCGGTCAAACCCGAGCCGCCGCGCCCCTTGAACGCGGCTGAAATGCAGCAACTGCTGTTACAGCTCGAAACGCACCTTGAAACCGTATTTAACGAAAAACTCAACCGCCAGCTAGAAGAGCTGCAACGGCTGGCCATCGATATGGCGGTCAGCGAATTCAAGGCGGAGCTGCCCAAACTACTGCGCGACGCGCTGAACAATGCAGACCTTAGTCGCCAGACGTTCGCCGCCAGTTAAGCTAAAAACACGCCGGCCGTAAACTGACAACCCGCCACGAACGACTAACGACCAGCGTCTGGTTGTATAATCTCGCCCTTCATATCTAACCTCTGCTGTTGCCACACATGGAACTGACCAAAAGTTTTGAACCCAAAGACATCGAAGCGCGCTGGTATCCCAAATGGGAAGAATCAGGCTTCTTCAAGGCCGGACTTAATTCCGCCCAAACAGAATCCTTTTGCATTCAACTGCCGCCGCCTAACGTAACCGGCACGCTGCACATGGGTCATGGTTTCAACCAGACGCTAATGGATACGCTGACCCGCTATCACAGGATGCGCGGCGACAACACCCTGTGGCAACCGGGCACCGATCACGCAGGCATCGCCACGCAGATCGTCGTCGAACGCCAACTGGATGCGCAGGGCATTTCGCGCCACGACCTGGGCCGCGAGAAGTTCATCGAGAAAGTCTGGGAGTGGAAGAAATTCTCAGGTGACACGATCACGCGCCAGATGCGCCGTCTGGGCACGTCCCCCGACTGGTCGCGCGAACGTTTCACGATGGATGAAGGATTGTCGCAATCGGTGACCGAGACCTTCGTGCGCCTGTTCAACGAAGGCCTGATTTATCGCGGCAAGCGCCTGGTCAACTGGGATCCGAAACTGCATACCGCCGTGTCCGATCTGGAAGTCGTGCAGGAAGAGGAAGACGGTTTCATGTATCACATCCGCTATCCGCTGGCGGAAATCGACACCTTGCATGGCCTGACCCACCTGACCGTCGCCACCACCCGCCCCGAAACACTGCTGGGCGACGTCGCGGTAATGGTGCACCCTGAAGATGAACGCTACGCTCATCTGATCGGCAAGACGGTGCATCTGCCGCTGTGCGACCGTTTCATTCCGATCATCGCAGACGACTATGTCGACCGCGCATTTGGCACCGGCTGTGTCAAAGTCACGCCGGCGCACGACTTCAACGACTATGCGGTGGGACAACGCCACAAGCTACCACCGATCTGCATCCTGACGCTGGACGCAAAAATCAACGATGAGGCGCCCGAGAAGTATCGCGGTCTCGACCGGTTCGATGCACGCAAGATCATTTGCGCCGACCTGGAAGCTGCCGGCGTATTCGACAAAGCCGAGAAACACAAACTAAAAGTCCCGCGCGGCGACCGCACCGGCGTGGTCATCGAGCCGATGCTCACCGACCAGTGGTTCGTGGCGATGAGCAAGGCAGGCCCTGAAGGCAGCAGCATCACCGAGCAGGCTTTGGCATGCGTGTCTTCCGGCGAAATCAAGTTCCACCCTGAGAACTGGGTGAACACCTACAACCAGTGGCTGAACAACATCCAGGACTGGTGCATCTCGCGCCAGCTCTGGTGGGGACACCAGATACCGGCATGGTATGGCGTGAACGGCGAAGTATTCGTAGCGAAAAGCGAGACCGAAGCGCGCCATCTGGCCGACCAGGCAGGCTACGCCGGACAACTCGACCGCGACAACGACGTGCTCGACACCTGGTTCTCCTCCGCGCTGTGGCCATTTTCCACACTCGACTGGCAAGAGGGCAAAACATTCGAAGAACAGAATGCCTTTGTTCAGCAATATCTGCCATCCACCGTACTGGTCACCGGCTTCGACATCATCTTCTTCTGGGTGGCGCGCATGGTGATGATGACTAAACACATCACCGGCCGCATTCCATTCAAGGACGTCTATGTGCACGGCCTGATCCGCGACTCGGAAGGGCAGAAAATGTCCAAATCCAAGGGTAACGTGCTCGATCCGATCGATCTGATCGACGGTATCACGCTGGAGGAGCTGCTGAAAAAACGCACCACCGGACTGATGAACCCGAAGCAGGCTGAACAGATCGAGAAGCGCACCAGAAAAGAATTCCCGAACGGCATCCAGGCATTTGGCACCGATGCGTTGCGCTTCACGTTTGCATCGTTAGCGTCTCCGGGGCGCGACATCAAGTTCGACATGCAACGCTGCGAAGGCTATCGAAACTTCTGCAACAAACTGTGGAATGCCACGCGCTTTGTGCTGATGAACTGCGACGGACATGACGTCGGGCTGGACGAATCACTGCACCTGGAATATTCCGCAGCCGACAGATGGATGAATAGCCTGTTGCAGCAGGCCGAAATGGAAATGGCGCAGCATTTTGCCGATTACCGTTTCGACATGGCTGCCCGCTGCGTGTATGAACTCGTGTGGAACACCTATTGCGACTGGTATGTGGAACTGGCCAAGGTGCAGATTGCCACCGGCAATGAATCTCAGCAACGCGCAACGCGCCGCAACCTGGTGCGCGTGCTCGAAACCATCCTGCGCATGGCACACCCGATCATCCCGTTCATCACTGAGGAATTGTGGCAATCGGTCGCGCCACTGGCGGGAAGGACTGGCGAGAGCATCATGCTTCAAGCCTATCCGAAAGCCGATCAGAGCATCATTGATCCTGCCGCTATAGCCAAAATCACGCTTCTGCAGGAAATGGTCAACGCCTGCCGTAGTTTGCGCAGCGAGATGAACCTGTCCCCGGCCGCACGCGTGCCGCTGATTGCAGCAGGTGATGCCGCCACACTGACTGCCCTTGCAGCTTACATCAGCAGCCTGGGTAAGCTCAGCGAAATACAGATCGTCGCCGAGTTACCGGAAGGCGATGCGGCTGTAGCGATCGTAGGCGTTTACAAGCTGATGCTCAAAGTCGAGATCGATGTCGTCGCCGAGCGCGAAAGACTGGACAAGGAAATTGCCCGCTTGCAAGGTGAAGTTGCCAAGACCGAAAGCAAGCTTTCCAACGAGAGTTTTGTCGCACGTGCGCCGGCAGCCGTGGTGGAGCAGGAAAAGAAACGCATGGCGGACTTTGGCGCAACACTGGTGCAGCTCCAATTGCAACGGTTGAAATTAGCCTAGAAGCTGACTATGTTGCATGAGTTGCTAGTGACGTTGATCGCGTACATCGTGCCGGGCACTGAATTGCTCGGCGCGGCTGTCGTCACGTGGGGCAGCCTGCATGGAATGTCCATGCTGCTGCGCCGAACATGGCGCGCGATTAACAAACTGCCACTTGTCGAAACGCTGCGCGACATCCGCATTGCCATCGGAGAGAAGATGGCTCTGGGTCTGGATTTTTTCCTGGCCGGCGACATCATCAGCACCATCGTTGTACCGAGCAAAGATACGCTGATGGTGCTGGGCGGAATCGTCGTGATTCGAACTGTGATGGCCTACTTCCTGGCACAGGAAGTCGAGAAGAAAGCCGCCGAATAATCCGCTTAAACACGGCAATCCGACGGCATCGATTCGGAGGCTGGCTTGCCGCTGTAACCTTTAACGGCGACGCAGATAAAAAACGAACTCGCCGCCCAGTTGGTTCGATGAAAGCAGCTCATTTCCAGTCTGGCGGCAGAACACCTCGAAGTCTTTCGGTGCATCCTTGTCCGTCGCGAGGATGCACAACACCTGTCCGCTGGACATTGATGACAATGATTTTTTTGCGCGCAGGATAGGCAAGGGACAGGCTAACTGACGCACATCCAGCTCGACGTCGAACGTATGTCCGGACACAGGCTTATTTTCGTCCGTCATGCAACAGGTTGTCCCGCGTGCGCCCAGGCAGTAATCCCGCCTTGCAGGTTGTATACATCGACAAATCCATTCCCGACTGCAAAAGCAGCAGCCTGTGCAGAACGTCCGCCCATCTGGCAATAAAAGACCGTCGGAGACGACTTGCTCAACTCACTCAGGCGTAACGGCAACAAATGCAGCGGCAACGCATCACCCTGCGGAATCTTGCCGTGCGCAATTTCGGCATCCGTACGCACGTCAATCAGTTTTAAACCATCCTGCTGCAACATTGCCAGCAATTCAACGACCGTTATATTTTTGAAACCACTCATTTAATTATTCCTGTTTTATTTTGATCTGCCAACAAATGCGAAATACGGTCGTTTGCCACCCCCAGACGCCTCGCCAACACATGTAGAAATGCATCGCTAAACTGAAAACGACAACCGGTCGTGGCACGCGTCAGGGCATCGGGATCGATTTCGATCAACACCACTTCCTTCTGTGCAATCACGTCGGTACTGCGGCTAAATCCGTGTTCGGCGAGGTGCGCCATTTCACCGAAACAATCGCCGCGATGCAACAGAGACAACAATTCACCCTGCTTGCGCACCTGCACGCTGCCTTGCGCCAGAATATAAAAAGCGCATCCACTCTCGCCATCGTGAAGAATATACTGTAATTTTGGCACTTTTCGCCACTTACTGACGCGCAATACTTCCCAAAGTTCCACATCGCTGAAATTTTTAAAGAATTCCAGACTGCGCAGCGTATCAAATTTTTCGGTATCGAAAATTTCCGCATTACCGGCTGCCGTTTGACTGAAGAACACCACCAGATCACTGGCGAATTCCTGCCATGTCTGATATCGCTTCTTCGTATCCTTCTCCATCGCGCGCCGTACGATCGCGTCCATTTCCGGCGGGATCTCAGCACGATATGCGCTGGGCAGAGGCGGTTCGACATTGAGGATATGGTAAACCATACTGAGGCTGGTGCTGGTATCGAAGGGCAACTTGCCGCTGAGCAGCTTGTACATCACCACGCCCAGCGAATAGATGTCAGTCTGATGAGTCAGCGGCAGCTCCTCGACCTGCTCAGGTGACATATACGCCGGCGAGCCTACTCCGGCTACTTGCGTGATGTCATGATCGTTTTGCAACGCAGCAGCGCCAAAATCAGAAATCTTGATATTAGTTTTGCCTTGCAACAAAATATTGGCGGGCTTAATGTCGCGATGAATCACACCCT
>JBBRBS010000115.1:0-7917 GCA_038205615.1 Burkholderiales bacterium
AAGGGGGCTGCATAATCGATCCACGCCTGCGTCACATCATTGCCAGCTGCGTTGATGTATTCGTCGCGCATGCAGGTCGCTTCCCGCGCCACAGACGACAACGGCGTGATGAAACATTCACTGGCATAAGGCTGGCTGGACAGGCGCTTGATCGACACCGATCCAGGTAACCCTGTCGTTGCAGCATGATTCACGGCAAACACGCCCACTTCGCGTGCTTCTTTCGCATCGACAGCAGAAATAACGGTAGGGAAAGAACGCTGCAGATAGCCGAAGGTATCGGCGCGCACGCGCATCTTTTGCCCCGGGAAAGCCGCTTTCACGAGTGCTGCCAGCGTATCGCCCAGCGCACCGCTACCGGACAACTGGATATTGCCGTGCGAATCCTTTTCGCCGCTGGTGGAAATCGGGTTGCCTTCCTTGTCGGTGATACCTTCGGAGACGGCGATCACACAGCGACCGTATTTCGCAACAGCATCGCGCACGTCCTGCTGAAAAGTTTCCACATTGAACACGCGCTCCGGCAGATAGATCAGATGCGGGCCGTCACCTTCCGCCTGGCGCGCCAGCGCGGATGCGGCGGTCAAAAATCCGGCACTGCGCCCCATCACCACGTTGACCTTGATGCCGGGCAATGCGGCATTGTCGCGATCATCGCCCATGAAGGCCAGCGCCACGAAACGCGCAGCGGATGCGAAACCCGGACAATGGTCGGTCACCTTCAGATCGTTATCGATGGTCTTGGGAATATGCACGGTGCAAAAATCGTAGTTAGCCTCTTTTGCCATCTCGGCGATGATATGCGCGGTCTCGGCTGAATCATTGCCGCCTACATAGAAGAAATAACGCACGTCATGCTTTTTGAACACTTCAAACACTTTTTCACATTCGGCACGGCCGGGTTTCAAGCGCACCGAACCTAAGGCTGCGGCCGGGGTCGCGGCTACCAGCTCAAGCTGCTCAGTGCTTTGTGTGGACAGATCAATGAAGTCTTCCTTCATGATCCCGGCGATGCCGTGGTGCGCACCCAGGATACCGGTGATATTGGCGTGCGATCGTGCTGCCAGTATGGCGCCGACCAGCGACTGGTTGATGACGGCGGTAGGGCCGCCCGATTGACCGATGACCATCTTGCCGATTAGTTGCTTTGCCATAATATCGTCTCCCTGAGTAAAGTGGTGTGAGTCGTGTGCCATTTTAACCGAATACGAAGCTGCGACAGTGCGCCGCATCGCTTATAATTAGGCAACTTTCCATTTTCAACTTTATTTCAAGGAACAACATGAGTCTGCTGAACGTCCGTCCCGGAAACAAATTGCCCCACGAATGCAATGTCATCATCGAAATACCGAAGCATGCCGACCCGGTCAAATACGAAGTGGACAAGACCTCCGGCGTATTGGTGGTGGATCGTTTTATCGGTTCGTTGATGCGCTACCCGTGCAACTATGGATTCATCCCGGAAACCATTGCTGACGATGGCGACCCGGTCGATGTGCTGGTCATCACGCCGTTCCCGATCATTCATGGCGCGATCATCCCTTGCCGCCCGGTGGGCGTACTGCAGATGAGCGACGAAGGTGGCGACGATGCCAAAATCATCGCCGTCCCGACCGACAAGCTGACTCCGCTGTATCACGACATCAAATCCTATGAGGACTTGCCGAAAATCACGCTGGAGCAGATCAAACACTTCTTTGAACTGTACAAGGCGCTCGAACCCGGCAAGTGGGTCAAGATCCGTGGCTTTGAAGGCGTTGATGCCGCTCATGCGGAAATCATGAACGGTCTGGCAGCCTACAAAAAAACTGTCGCGGAAAAATAATGACTGCACAAATCATTGACGGAAAAGCCATCGCAGCACAGGTTCGCGCCGAGTGGAAAGTGCGTGCGGATGCATTGATCGCACGCGGCGTCACACCGGGCATGGCGGTGATCATCGTGGGCGCAGATCCGGCGTCCAAAGTTTATGTCGCCAACAAGGTGAAAGCCTGTGCGGAACTGGGCCTGTACTCCATACACGTGGAATTACCGGCCGACACGACCGAAGCGGCCTTGCTCGCATCGGTTGAGGCACTGAACAACGATCCGAAAATACACGGCATCCTGGTACAACTGCCGCTGCCCAAACATCTGGACGCACACAAGGTCATCGAGGCGATCAATCCCGACAAGGATGTAGACGGCTTCCATGAAAAGAATGTCGGCGCACTGGTCACCGGCGAGACGCCCTTCCCATCCTGCACACCTTATGGCGTGATGGTGATGCTGGAGAAGACCGGCATCAGTATCGAAGGCAAACATGCTGTAGTCGTGGGCCGCAGCAATATCGTCGGCAAACCGATGGCTTTGCTGCTGTTGCACAAGAATGCCACCGTGACGATCTGCACCTCCAAGACCGTGGATCTGGCCAAACACACACGCGACGCCGATATTCTGGTCGCCGCAGTGGGGCGCCCTAACTTCATCACGGGCGATATGGTCAAGCCGGGTTCAGTCGTGATCGACGTCGGGATCAATCGCAACGCCGAAGGTAAACTTGTCGGCGATGTGGACTTTGCCAGCGTCAAAGAAGTTGCAGGTTACATCACGCCGGTTCCGGGCGGCGTGGGCCCGATGACGATCACGATGCTGGTCGCGAACACAGTCAGGGCAGCCGAGCGCCTGTCGGGTTTGGGCAAGTAGTTAAAACGCACGACCCGCACGAAACACCACCCTGACAATCTGCTTTTAAAATTCTTTTTAAATCAAATTGTTAGAATTTAAAAATGACCGCTTGCGGTCATTTTTTCATCCACACGAACATGACAAGATTGTTTCTGTCGCCCGGCAAGAGTAAAGTCCCGCCCCATTCTTCCTCAGAGAAGAAAACAGGGATGTCAAATGAGTAATGCGAAACAAAAACTGCCCACCTTGCTGCTGGGCGCAATCGGTGTTGTCTATGGCGACATCGGCACCAGTCCGCTGTACGCGCTGAAAGAAACTTTTTCCGGACACCATGCCTTGCCGGTTGTAGAGGCAAACATTCTCGGCGTGCTGTCGGTGATGTTCTGGACCATCATGCTGCTGGTGTCGCTCAAATATGTGATCGTCATCATGCAGGCGGACAATAGGGGCGAAGGCGGCTCGCTGGCCTTGCTGGCGCTGGTCTCCGAACTGACCGCGAAACGTCCGAAAACCAGATGGATGATCACCGCCCTCGGTGTATTTGCCGCCACACTATTTTATGGCGACAGCATGATCACGCCGGCCATCTCGGTACTGTCGGCTGTGGAAGGACTTGAAGTCATCTCGCCGCAATTCAAAGACTTCGTGATACCCGTTGTCATTATCGTGCTGACCGGATTATTTTTCATCCAGAAACACGGCACCGCTGCAGTCGGCTTGGCATTCGGCCCGATCATGATTTTCTGGTTTCTGTGTCTGGGCGCGTTCGGCATCCTGTCCATCGCCCACAGCCCTCAGGTTTTGTGGGCGCTCAACCCGCTGTATGCCTGGCAATTTTTGAGCGCAGATCTCTGGATATCCTTTCTGGCGCTGGGCGCAATCGTGCTGGCTGTCACCGGAGGAGAGGCGTTGTACACGGACATGGGCCACTTTGGAAAATTCCCGATCAGGCTTACCTGGTTCTCCTTCGTATTACCCGCACTGGTGCTCAATTATTTCGGCCAAGGTGCGCTGTTGCTGCAGAACCCGCACGCGATCGAAAATCCCTTCTATTTGTTAGCGCCGGCATGGGCGTTGGTGCCGATGGTACTGCTCGCTACCGCCGCCACGGTAATTGCATCACAGGCGGTGATTTCAGGCGCCTTTTCGGTTGCCAGCCAATCGGTGCAAATGGGCTTTTTGCCACGTATGGAGATTCGCCAGACCTCCGACAAGGCGCAAGGACAAATCTATGTCCCGCTGACCAACTGGACACTTTATCTGGCAGTCATCTTCCTGGTCTTCACCTTCCAGACTTCCAGCAACCTCGCCGCAGCCTATGGCATCGCCGTGACCGGCACGATGATGATCGACACGATACTGATCGCCTTTGTACTTGTTGCCTGGCGCTGGTCGCCGCTGCTCGTCATCCCGTTGATTGGCACATTCTTTTGCGTCGACCTGGCATTCTTTTCAGCCAATGCGATGAAAATTCCGCAGGGCGGCTGGTTTCCGATCGGCATTGCAGTCATCTCCTTTACCGTGCTCACCACCTGGAAACGTGGACGCAAACTGTTATTTGAAGAAATTGAGCGCAAATCCGTGCCGATACTGGAAGTACTGGACGGTGCGGACGCCATCAAGCGCGTACAAGGCACGGCCGTCTTCCTGACGGGTGTCGGCGACGGCGCCCCCTCCTCGTTGCTGCACAACCTCAAGCATAATCAAGTGCTACATGAGCGCAACATCCTGCTGACCGTCATCGCCGAGGACAAACCCTATGTCACCAAAGGCAACCGGCTGCTGGTCGACGAAATGGGCAAGGGTTTCTATCGCGTACGCATTTTCTACGGTTTCATGGAACGGCCCGATCTGCCAGCCGCACTCGAAGAGTGCGCCACTTGGGGCTTGCCCTTCGATATGATGACCACGTCATTCTTCATCTCTCGTGCGATGATCGTCTCTTCCCCGACCCCGGGCATGATGAAATGGCGTGAGCGACTGTTCATGGCCTTATCCAAAAACGCCATGAATGCGGCAGATTTTTTCAAAATTCCAACCAATCGCGTCATCGAAATGGGTACACGCATAGAAATCTGACCGCGAGCCGCCTATAATCGCGCAATCGTAAGTCCACCAACAAGGAGAAACATCATGGCTAAAGGTCAACAACGCAAAAACAAAGAAGTAAAAAAACCCAAGAAGGAAGCACCACCCGTCAAATAACCGGAAAGTTGTGACGGCACGCTGCTCGTTGTCAAAACCTGCTTGTGTGCAATCCTCATTAAAATCTGTCATTTACTGCAGCGGTTATCCGTGCAGCGCGGGATCTGTTTGATAAGCGGAACGCTATGCGCTGCCGGATCCGCTGTCTATAATCGCCCCCTATTTATCTCGCATATCCGGAGCCTTTGCCATGTCGCATAATTTGTTCAACACCCGCTCAACCTTCAATCTTGCCAACGGCACGCAAGGAGCGCTGTATTCTTTGCCTGCTCTTGAAACCGCAGGTCTGGGCAAGATTTCACGCTTGCCGGTATCCATCCGCATCGTGCTCGAAGCGGTGTTGCGCAATTACGACGACAAGAAAATATCCGAATCGCACATCCGTGAACTGGCTAACTGGCAGCCGAATGCGCCGCGCACCGAAGAAATCCCCTTCGTCGTCGCACGCATCGTATTGCAGGATTTTACCGGTGTGCCGCTGTTGGCCGATCTGGCCGCGATGCGCGATGCGGCCGCAGCCCAAGGCTGTGATCCCAAGATCATCGAACCATTGGTGCCGGTCAACCTGGTGGTCGATCACTCTGTGCAAATCGACAGCTATAACAATCCGGATGCGCTCCGAATCAACATGGAGCTGGAGTTCGAACGCAACACTGAACGCTACAAGTTCATGAAATGGGGCATGCAGGCGTTTGACACCTTCAAGGTGGTGCCACCCGGTATCGGCATCGTGCATCAGGTCAATCTGGAATATCTGGCGCGCGGCGTACAGCACAAGGACGGGGTTTACTATCCGGATACGCTGGTCGGCACCGACAGCCATACCACGATGATCAACGGCATCGGTGTGGTCGGCTGGGGCGTGGGCGGCATCGAGGCGGAAGCCGGCATGCTCGGTCAGCCTGTGTATTTCCTGACGCCTGACGTGGTCGGCGTTAACCTTCACGGCACCTTGCGCGAAGGCGTGACCGCAACCGACGTGGTGCTGACCGTCACGGAATTGCTGCGCCGCCACAAAGTCGTCGGCAAGTTCGTCGAATTCTTCGGCACCGGTACGGCCGCCCTCACGCTGCCTGATCGTGCGACCATCGCCAACATGGCGCCTGAATACGGCGCGACGATGGGCTTCTTCCCTGTTGACGATGTCACGGTCAGTTTCATGCGCAACACCGGACGCACCGAGCAGGAGCTGGATGCGTTCGAGTCCTACTTCAAGGCACAGGGCTTGTACGGCATACCGCAAGCTGGCCAGATCGACTACAGCAACGTCGTGGAGCTGGATCTGTCCAGCATCGAGCCTTCGCTGGCAGGCCCCAAGCGTCCGCAGGATCGCATCGCATTGTCCAGCATGCGCGAATCTTTCAGCACCCTGTTTTCCAAGCCCACCGCCGAGAGCGGCTTCAATCAGCCTGCCGAAAAACTGGATAAACGCTACACAACCAGCCTGCCCGACCGGAGTGTATGCATCCCGGTTTCCGGCGGCGGCCTGCAGGACACCGGAAAAACACGCAGCAGCAGTGAAATTGAAATGCTCGACGACCATCCCAACGCCGCCGTTCGCTGCGAACGCAGCGATGAGATGTTGCCCGCGGTACAGATCGGCAATGGCGATGTACTGATCGCGGCGATCACGTCCTGCACCAACACTTCCAACCCGAGTGTGATGCTTGCCGCCGGGTTGCTCGCCAAAAAGGCGCTCGAAAAAGGCCTGTCCGTCAAACCGCACATCAAGACCACGCTGGCCCCCGGCTCGCGCGTGGTCACCGCTTATCTGACCAATGCCGGATTGCTTGAACCTCTGGCGCAACTGGGCTTTGGCCTGGCAGCCTACGGTTGCACCACCTGCATTGGCAATTCGGGCCCGCTGGATGCGAGTATCGAAGAGACCATCGTCAAGAATGACCTGATCGCAGCGGCTGTCCTGTCTGGCAACCGCAACTTCGAGGCACGCATCCACGCCAACATCAAGGCCAATTTCCTGGCCTCCCCGCCACTGGTGGTCGCCTACGCCATCGCAGGCCGCATGAATATCAATCTTGATAGCGAGCCGCTGGGCACCGATAAAAACGGTCAGCCGGTATTCTTGAAAGACATCTGGCCGTCAAGCGCAGAAATTCAGGCTGTGAGCCACTTTGCCACCGACCCTGCCATTTATCGCGCGCTGTATTCCGACCTGACCCGCGACTTGCCGCTGTGGAACGCGATTACCGCACCGGCCGGGGAGTTGTATCAATGGGATGATTCGACCTACATCGCACGTCCGCCGTTCTTCGATGCGGCAGCCCCTGTCGTTGGCAACATTGTGGCCGCGCGTGCGCTGGCAATCTTCGGTGACTCGGTGACCACCGATCACATCAGTCCGGCCGGCAGCTTCAGGCCTTCCACGCCGGCAGGGAAATATTTACAGGAACACGGCGTAGCGGTGAAAGATTTCAACAGTTACGGTTCACGGCGCGGCAATCACGAGGTGATGATGCGCGGCACTTTTGCTAACGTGCGCGTCAAGAATCTGATGCTCCCCGTCAATGCCGATGGCAGCCGCATCGAGGGCGGTTATACGCTCTACAAAGGCTGCCAGACTGCGATCTACGATGCGGCGATGGGCTACATTGCCGAGGGTACCGGCACGGTAATTTTTGCCGGCGAGGAATACGGCACCGGCTCATCGCGCGACTGGGCGGCCAAAGGCACGCAGTTGCTCGGCGTGAAGGCAGTTATTGCCAAATCCTACGAGCGCATCCACCGCAGCAATCTGGTCGGCATGGGCGTGCTGCCATTACAGTTCAAGGGCGACACGACGGCGGCCTCGTTGAATCTGAGTGGCAATGAAAGTTTTAACATCACGGGCATTGCAGGCGAATTAAAACCGCAACAGGATGTGACACTGACGATAACCAGGGCTGACGGGACAACGCAACAAGTGCCGCTGCTGCTGCGCATCGACACGCCAATCGAAGTGGACTACTACCGCGCAGGCGGCATCCTGCCCTATGTTTTGAAGGAGTTGGTCAGCAAGGCATAACGCCCGTTGCGCCGAATCTAGTC
>JBBRBS010000116.1:0-7761 GCA_038205615.1 Burkholderiales bacterium
CCATCTGACCATTGCCCGGTATTGTGCTTCAAATCAAAGACCCAGTCGCCAAGTCCGGCAATATGCTGCGCTTCGGACAGGCGTAGGCAGATTTCCTCGGTTTCGCGAGAAGCAAGTTCCTGTGAACGATTAAGCAGATACCGTTCCTGATCAGCCTCAATGTAGGTGCGGCTGACCCGTTGCATCAACTCATTCCATTTTTCAGGTGAAAGTGGCGGGTCGCCCTCGCCCCATCCGGCTTTCCTGAGCTGACGCAGCAGCAAAGGATGAAATGACAAAATCAGATTTCCTCGAAGGTCGTCAACATCATCGTCTGGTTATGGAAATCGCAGGAACCTGTCGAATAAGGAGAAATACCGCCGTAGCCGTAAAGACCGACCAGCTTTGTACCTTCATGCAGATACTTCAGCATCGCTTCAGTTTCATCTTCGACATGCTCTCCGAGAACCAGCCTGCGCCCCACGCAACTGGCAGCGACCGCCAGCATTGGGCTGCGAATGTCCACGTTTTGCTGGGAGAGTTTTGCAGAGTCAACCGCACCATCTACCAGCTTATCAAAACTGGCACGCATCAGTCTCGCCAGAAAATTTTCAGGAACGTCTCCAGCGAAAATCAGCGACTGCTCCGCCTCATTGACCCCCAGGATGGTTCGAATCAGACATTTAGTGTCGTTATAGCCATCGCGAATAGCCAAAGGAAACTTCAGGCCTGAGGAAGGAAGGTCATTCGCAAGCTCACCCAGATATTCCTTGTATAAAGCCAGTGCCGGCTTGCCGTCCAGCTCATAGAGAATGTTATTTTCAGAGCGGGTGACTTTACGTTCCGGGCCAAAGGTTTCCCATCCGCCGCGCGCACCATGTGTCATATGGAATTTGTCACCATAAAATCCGACTGCAGTCACCATACCGGTCTTTGGCAGGCCTTCGTGTATGACCCATGTGCGCTGAAACTTTGCGCCATCTGCAGCCAAACCACCGGTAACAGGGACATGATGCGGAATACGGCCTAATCCAGTAACAAGTTGACTGCCATTAACTTTAAGTCCATCGGCAAGAACAAATACACCGCGCAATCCTTCAGCTGGAAGTTGTTTGGCTAAATATTCACCTGCCGCACATGAATCGGAAGGAGAGTTCACGATGGTTGAAGTGAATACGAGACGGCTATGTTCAAACTTAACGACTGCAACGGATAGACTCGCGTCGTTAACCTGTGCCCCTGCGATCTCGCCTGCTGTCGAACAGCCCATGATTTTTGATTTTGGGTAGGCTTGGCAGAGCTCTGTGATGGGTGCGGGATCATCAAAAAATTCTGGTGCCGCAAAAATCAGAACAAGCGTCTGCGCCGAATCCATATCGGGAAAGGTTTCAACCGACCATCCATCGCCTGCTTTAAAAGTGAAAGTATTAATTAACATAGCGTCCGAATTTCCCAAAGTGGTACGTAATTAGAACAGTTGAATGGAACTATCTGCATGACTAGCGAAATGCCTACTTTCTTGCACAATATTGCGCACCTGGACCATTAGCTATAACACCTTGTTACGCGCCAGGAACGACAGCTTTATTGCTATGTATTCTACACTTAGACCATCTGCTTTTTGCACACCCCCGCCCATCGAATCTTGCAATAGCGTACTTGAAAGCTGCAATTGGTATTTTGCATTTTGCTTTACCCTCCCCTGTGCGCCGCCGAGTAGCGCAGGCTGGTCAGGAGATTTCGGCGCGCACTGTTCATTCAGAAACAGGAGCTTTAGCTCCGTAGTTTCGTGGGAATGCCCTTGCGGCATTTAAGCTCCGCAGCGATGCGCGAAGTGTGCGCACCGCCAGGGCGAGTTCCGCAGCCGCCTGAACAGTCGAGCAACGCAAGACCGCAATGGTCTTCGCCTAAAAACATAGTCGTGCTGCGCACTCGTTGTTTTGAGCGAGGGTACCCCGCAGGGGCAGCAAACCGGGGTCGATTTTAGTTTCGGCATTGCTTTTGCAATGCCTCACTGCAACTTCGTTGTCTTTGATATTGTTTGGCTGCAAAAGAAAACGCAGTTTGGGCGCAACATTGAAAATAAACATGGACGCAGCCAAAGCAGGTTGCTGCCGGGCACCCCCCGGCGGTTTTGCTTTTAATTTTGATGCCAGGCACGTCCACCCTTCGACTGGCTCAGGGCGAACGCCGCACCTACAGATCCAGCAGTATGCGCCCGGGGAATTCCAGCGCTTCCTTGATCGCACCCAAAAACTGCACGGCTTCGCGGCCGTCGATGATGCGGTGATCATAGGAGACGGCAAGATAATTGATCGGGCGGATCACGATCTGGCCGTTTTCCACCACGGCGCGGTCTTTTGTCGCATGGATGCCGAGAATGGCCGCTTGCGGCGGATTGATGATCGGCGTGGAGAGCATCGAGCCGAACACACCACCATTGGAAATAGAAAAAGTGCCGCCGGTCAGCTCCTCCATTGTCAGCTTGCCGACTTTGGCGCGCGCACCGAAATCGGCGATCTGTTTTTCGATGTCGGCAAACGAGAGTTTATCGGCATCCCTGATGATAGGCACGACCAAGCCGCGCTCGCTGCCGATCGCCACGCCGATATCGAAATAGCCGTGATAGATGATGTCAGTGCCGTCCACCGAGGCGTTGACGACAGGGAATTTCTGCAAGGCATGCACGGCGGCCTTGACGAAGAAGCAGGAAAAGCCGAGCTTGATGCCGTGTTTTTTCTCGAAACTATCCTTGTATTTGTTGCGCAAGTCGATCACCGGCTGCATGTTCACTTCATTGAACGTGGTCAGAATCGCTGCATTCTGCTGCGATTGCAGCAGGCGTTCGGCGATACGCTGGCGGATGCGCGTCATCGGCACGCGCTGCTCGGGACGATTACCGGCAGGCGCTATCGCGGGCACAGCTTGCGGCACTGCCGATACGGTTGATTCTTTTTCGACGGCGTTCAATACATCCTCTTTGGTGACTCGCCCGGCACGTCCACTGCCTTGCAGTCCGGACGCATCGATATCAAGTTCATGCGCCAGGCGGCGCACCGAAGGCGGCACGGCGGAGGACATTTCTGCACCAGAGGATACTTCGGCGACGGGCACCGCTTGCACCGCAGTCGTATCGATCAGCGCGATCAACTCTTCACTACCCACCTTCTCGCCATCGCCCTTGATGATTTTGGTCAGTACGCCGCTCTTGGAGGCGGGCAACTCCATCACCACCTTGTCGGTTTCGACGTCGATCAAATTCTCCCCTTCCACCACGCGGTCACCCACCTGTTTGTGCCAGGTCAGCAAGGTCGCTTCGGAGACGGATTCGGATAGTTGCGGTACTTTGACTTCAATGAGACTCATGATGACCTGCTCCTGGAATATTCTTGATATCGAGATCGGGACGGAATGCGGCTTCGATCACCGCCTTCTGCTGTTCGTTATGCACCGCCAGATAACCGGCGGCGGGGGCGGCAGATGACGGACGCAGCGCGTATTCCAAACGCATATTCTTGCGCAAATGGCGCAGTAAATAGTGCTGGATGCGGTGCCATGCGCCCTGATTGCCCGGTTCTTCCTGACACCAGACCATCTCGGTCGCATTCGGGAAAGCTGCCACCTGTGCTGCGAAATCCTCGTGCGGGAACGGGTAGAGCTGCTCCAGACGGATGATAGCCATATCGTCTATCTCCCTGGCACGACGGCCGTTGACCAGGTCGTAATACACCTTGCCACTGCACGCGATGATGCGGCGAACTTTACCTGCATCGAGCATTTCCGTTTCAGGAATCACCGCACGAAAGCCCCCTTGCGTGAAATCGGTCAGAGGCGATGCCGCATCCTTACTGCGCAGCAAACTCTTAGGCGTAAATACGATCAGCGGCTGACGTGTCGGACGCAGCATCTGGCGGCGCAGCAAGTGGAACATCTGCGCCGGGGTCGAGGGGATGCACACCTGAATATTGTAATCGGCGCACAGCTGCAAGTAACGCTCGATACGACCCGAAGAGTGCTCGGCGCCCTGCCCCTCATAGCCGTGCGGCAGCAACATCACCAGACCGCATAACCTGCCCCATTTGACTTCACCGGAGGCAATAAACTGATCGATCACCACTTGTGCGCCATTGGCAAAATCGCCGAACTGCGCTTCCCACAACACCAGCGTGCTCGGTTCGGCCGTGGCATAACCATATTCAAAACCCAACACGGCTTCTTCGGACAGCAGGGAATCAATCACCGCGAAGTCTGACTGATCGGGCGCCAGATGTTGCAACGGCACATATGCGCCCTCATGCCAGACCACGCGATTCTGGTCGTGCCAGATGGCATGACGGTGAAAGAACGTGCCGCGCCCCGAATCTTGCCCGGACAATCTGACCGGATAACCTTCGGTGAGCAGCGTGGCATAGGCCAGGTTTTCCGCCATCCCCCAGTCCAGCGGCAATTCCCCGCGCCCCATGGCGGTGCGATCTTCGACTATTTTCTGCACGCGCGACTGCAGTACAAAATTCTCCGGAACGGTAGTCAGCACGCAGGCTAACTGCTGCAGGCGGTCCAGGGGCACGGTGGTATCCACCGGCGTGTTCCAAGGAACACCCCGCTTGAACGGCGCCCAGTCAGATACCACCTTGTCGTGTTTTTTGATTGCCGGCTGTATCGAGTTGCGCCCTTCATCCATCGCGAGGCGATAGCTGGCGACCATCGCATCGGCTTCACCGGCTTTAATCACGCCCTCATTGAACAGTCGCTCTGCGTAAACGGTACGCGTACCCGGATGCTGACGGATAAAGCGATACATGAACGGCTGGGTGACCAGCGGCTCATCCTGCTCGTTGTGCCCCAGCTTGCGGAAGCACACCATGTCGATCACCACATCGCGGCCAAACTGCATGCGGTAATCCAGCGCGATTTCGGTGATCAGCATCACGGCGTCCGGATCATCCCCGTTGACATGGAAAATCGGTGCATCGATCATTTTGGCTACATCGCTGCAATACTGGCTGGAACGTACATCACGGACGTCAGAGGCCGTAAAGCCGATCTGGTTGTTGATGATGATGTGCACCGTGCCACCGGTGCGATAGCCGCGCGTCTGCGACATGGAGAGCGTTTCCATCACCACACCCTGGCCTGCGAATGCCGCATCGCCATGCAGCAGGATAGGGATGACTTTTTTTCCTTCAAGATCGCGCAGTCTGTGCTGACGCGCGCGCACCGAACCTTCCACCACCGGATTGACGATCTCCAGATGCGACGGATTGAAGGCCAGCGCCACATGCAAATTCCCGCCCGGCGTTTCGATATCGGCTGAAAATCCCTGGTGATATTTCACGTCGCCGGACGTCAGGTGCTCGGCGTGGATGCCTTCGAACTCGGCGAACAACATGCCAGGCTGTTTGCCCAGAATATTCACCAGCACGTTCAAGCGTCCGCGATGCGCCATGCCGATCACGGCCTCCTGCACACCCTGGCCGCCTGCGCGTTGCAGCAGATGGTCAAGCAAGGGCACCAGCGTATCGCCGCCTTCGAGCGAGAAGCGCTTTTGCCCGACAAATTTGGTATGCAGATAACGCTCCAGCGTCTCCGCTGCCGTCAGGCGCCCCAGAATGCGGCGACGCTGGTCGGCACTGTAGCCTGCCACGCCGCGCACCCCTTCGAGCCGGCTCTGTATCCAGCGTTTTTGCGGCACATCGCTGATATACATGTACTCCGCGCCGATACTGCCGCAGTAAGTCTGGCGCAGCAGTTGCAAAATCTCGCGCAAGGTCAGACGCGCCGATGCCACCAGAGAACCCGTCTCGAACGTGGTATCCATGTCGGCGTCGGCCAGTCCGTAATACGCAGGGTCGAGTTCGGCAACGACAGGCTTGGCGTGTCGAGCCAACGGATCGAGATTGGCAACCCGCAACCCTAAAAACCGATGCGCATTGATCAGCTGCAGCACTTTAACCTGTTTACGCTCATGATCCGAATCGGGTGAACTGGCAGCCATCAATCTGGGCAACGCTTCAAATGCGCGCTGAACCGGACTGTGAGGCAGCTCTTCCCCGGCACGGGTCCAGGCCGGCAGCGCATCGAAATAGTCGCGCCACTGTTGCGTCACACCGGCTGGATTTTGCAAATACTGCTCGTACAAGTCCTCGACAAAAGGCGCGTTGGTGCCGAACAGCATCGAGCTGTCCTGCATCATTTTATTGAAATCAGCGTTTTGTTTCACCGTTTGTCCAGTGGCAGGTAATCGCGCCTTGCCGCGCCAATATAGAGTTGACGGGGACGGCCAATTTTGCGGTCGCTCGCCGCCATCATTTCATTCCACTGTGACACCCAGCCTATCGTGCGGCCCACGGCGAAGATCACGGTAAACATATTGGTCGGTATACCCAGCGCGCGCAGCACGATGCCTGAATAAAAATCCACGTTCGGATACAGCTTGCGCTCGATGAAATAGGGATCGCTGAGCGCGATTTTTTCCAGCTCCATCGCCAGTTTGAACAACTTGTCGTTTTCCAGCCCCTGCTCTTTGAGCACCTCATAACAAGTCTCGCGCATCACCGAGGCGCGCGGATCCATATTCTTGTAAACGCGATGACCGAAGCCCATCAGACGGTATTTCTTGTCTTTCACGCCCTGCACAAATTCCGCCACACGCGATATATCACCGATCTCTTCCAGCATCGTCAGCGCTGCCTCGTTTGCACCGCCATGCGCAGGTCCCCACAACGCTGCGATACCCGACGAAATGCAGGCAAACGGGTTCGCACCGCTGGAACCTGCCAGTCGCACCGTCGAAGTAGACGCATTCTGCTCATGGTCTGCATGCAGGATGAAGATGCGCTCCAGCGCGCGCACCTGCACCGGATTGGGTACATAGTCTTCGGCCGGAGTCGCGAACATCATGTACAGGAAGTTTTCCACATAGCTGAACTTGTTCTTGGGATACATGAACGGATAGCCGTTGTGGTACTTGTAAGCCATCGCCGCGATAGTCGGCACCTTGCCCAGCAGGCGCATCGCCGCCAGATCGCGGTGGGCGGGGTTGTTGATATCCAGGGAATCGTGATAAAAAGCCGACAAGGCGCCGACCACCCCGACCATCACCGCCATCGGATGCGCATCGCGGCGGAAGCCGCTGAAAAACTTGGCCAACTGGTCATGCACAATGCTGTGCGATTTTACTTTTTGCACGAACTCGGCCTTCTGTTCCGCGTCCGGCAATTGACCTTCCAGCAGCAGATAACAGACCTCCAGAAAGTCGGATTTTTCCGCCAGCTGTTCGATCGGATAGCCACGGTAATACAGCAACCCGGCATCGCCATCGATAAAAGTAATCTCGGAGGTGCAACTCGCCGTGGAGAAAAAAGCCGGATCGTAAGTAAACAGACCCAATTTGCTCAGCCCGTGAATATCGATCACGTCCGGTCCCAAGGTGCCGGACATGATCGGCAATTCAATCTGGCGACCGTCATCTAAAGTCAGCGTCGCGTAGCGTTTTGTCTGGCCAAGTTCTTTTTCCATCTGATTTCCCATCCTGAAATTCACACTGTTTATACTAATTTTATTTTTTCCAGCAAGGCGGCCTGTGCGCCTGAAACCTCGCCCTCGCGACCGGAGAGCAGATCCCAGAGCGGATTGTCAGCCATATCCAGAAACTCTTCAAATGTTTGCCGCTCGGATTCGGTCAGTTTGCCGTAGTGTGCCTCAACAAAACGTCCCAGCACAATATCCAGTTCCAGCAATCCGCGCCGGCATCGCCATCGATAAAAGTAATCTCGGAGGTGC
>JBBRBS010000117.1:0-7755 GCA_038205615.1 Burkholderiales bacterium
CTTTAAGAGGCTGAAGAAACATAAACAATTACTTGTTTTTTAAGCACTTCCCGTTTCCAGCTGCGCTTCGTTTCAGCTGCTGTTCCCTTGAAGAGGTGCGCATTATAGAGATCCAAAACCCCACGTCAACACTTTTCGGAATTATTACTGCATTCGCTTTTTGCCCCCCTGTTTATACACACATTTATCTTTACCTGAAGTGCAGCCAAAGAACAGCAGGCATGTTTATGGCCGGCACTTCCACGCGGCATAACGAAAAAAAACCGCAGGGAGCGCCTGCGGTTTTTTATGCTATCTGTTTCGCTAAGCGAGTCTCACATTAGTGATACTTACGGCTCAGTTCATGCACCGCTTCGACCATCGCCGCCACATGTTCCGGATTAGTATGTTGCGAAATGCCGTGCCCAAGGTTGAACACATGTCCGCTGCCGTAACCATAGCTGCTCAGCACTTTTTCGACTTCTGTGCGAATGGCATTCGGATTGGCGAACAACACCGCAGGATCAAGATTGCCTTGCAGCGCTACTTTATGGCCGACCTTCTGACGCGCAACACCGATATCCATCGTCCAGTCCAGACCGATCGCATCGCAACCTGTCGCGGCAATGCTGTCTATCCACAAACCACCACCTTTGGTGAACACGACATTCGGAATACGCACGCCGTCTTTTTCCTTGATCAACCCCTCTACGATACGCTGAGTGTAAGGAAGGGAAAATTCATGGTAAGCAGAATGCGACAGTACACCACCCCATGAATCGAAAATCATCACGGCTTGTGCGCCCGCTTCGATCTGCGCATTCAGGTAGGCAATTACCGCTTGCGTGGTTACTTCCAGAATGTGGTGCATCAGCTTCGGCTCGTTGTACATCAGCGTCTTTACACGAGCGTAATCGTCGCTGCCGCCGCCTTCAACCATATAACAGGACAACGTGAACGGGCTACCTGAAAAACCGATCAGCGGAACGCTACCGTCCAGCGTCTTGCGAATTTGCGACACGGCATCGGTCACATAGCGCAGCGTCTTGTCGATATCCGGGACTTGCAGCGCCATGATGGCCGCCTCGTCGCGCAACGGACGTTCAAACTTCGGGCCTTCGCCATCCGCAAAATACAACCCAAGTCCCATCGCATCAGGCACTGTCAGAATATCTGAAAAGAGAATCGCCGCATCCAGTGGATAACGCTCCAGCGGCTGCATCGTCACTTCGGTCGCAAAATCAGGGTTCTTGCAAAGGCCTAGAAAACTGCCGGCACGCGCACGCGTTGCACGGTACTCAGGCAAGAAACGTCCGGCCTGGCGCATCATCCACAGCGGTGTGTATTCGGTAGGCTGACGCAACAGTGCGCGCAGAAAGGTATCGTTTTTAAGTTTGAAGTTCATGTATAGCCTTTATTGTTATATCGGCGGAATAAATATCCCCGCCTCCCGTAAATTAACGCGGTAAAACCGACGATCCCATCAGAAACTCGTCCACGGAACGAGCACACTGGCGGCCTTCGCGAATTGCCCAGACGATCAGCGACTGGCCACGGCGCATATCGCCCGCCGTGAATACGCGATCCACACTGGTGCGGTAGTCATCGGTATTGGCACGGACGTTGCCGCGTGCATCTTTTTCCACGCCGAAAGCATCCAGAATCTTCTGTACAGGACTGACAAAGCCCATCGCCAGGAACACAAGATCAGCTTTCAGCTCGAATTCACTGCCCGCAACTTCAACCATTTTACCGCCGGTCCATTCGACGCGAACCGCGCTCAGCTTTTCGACTTTGCCGTTGCTGCCGGTAAAACCCTTAGTCGCAATAGCCCAGTCACGACTGCAACCTTCTTCATGCGAGCTGGAAGTGCGCAACTTCATCGGCCAGTTAGGCCAGGTCAGCGGCTTGTCTTCCTGTTCAGGCGCACGGGGCATCACTTCGATCTGGGTGACTGATAACGCGCCGTGACGATTCGATGTGCCGACACAATCGGATCCAGTATCACCGCCACCGATCACTACCACATGCTTGCCGGTCGCGCGAAGCTGTTCGGGCAACTCATCGCCTGCATTCACGCGGTTCTGCTGCGGCAAAAACTGCATCGCGTTGTAAATACCGGAAAGTTCACGCCCGGGGACGGTCAGATCGCGCGGCGTTTCAGCGCCGCCGGACAAGACCACCGCCGCAAATTCGGCCAGCAGCGCTTCGGGCGAGATCGTTACCGTCGCCATGTTTTCCACGCCGATGTCGCCATCCGCGCCGATAAACGTAGAGGTTTTGAACGTCACCCCCTCAGCTTCCATCTGGGCGACGCGAAGATCGATATGCGACTTTTCCATCTTGAAGTCAGGAATACCGTAACGCATCAGACCGCCGATGCGACTGTTCTTCTCGAACAAAGTCACATCGTGCCCGGCACGCGCCAGTTGCTGGGCGCACGCCATACCGGCAGGGCCGGAGCCTACGACGGCAACCTTCTTGCCCGTCTTCACGGTATTAATCTGTGGCACGACCCAGCCCATCTCCCAACCCTTGTCGATGATCGCGTGTTCGATGGACTTGATGCCCACCGCGTCGTCGTTGATGTTCAGCGTACAAGCCGCTTCGCAAGGTGCGGGGCACAGGCGACCGGTAAACTCCGGGAAGTTATTCGTGGAATGCAACACTTCCAGCGCCTGCTCCCAGTTGCCGCGATACACCAGATCATTCCAGTCTGGAATGATGTTATTGACCGGGCAGCCGGAGGTACAGAACGGCACGCCGCAATCCATGCAGCGCGCGCCCTGTATCTTGGCCTGGTCGTCGCTCAGGTGCAGCACGAACTCTTTATAGTTAACGATCCGTTCCGCAACCGGCAGACTTGCTTCAGACAGACGGTCATACTCCATGAATCCAGTTGGCTTACCCATTATGCAGCCCCCTCTTGGCTTAATTTTTGCACCGCCTGCTCCTGCAATGCGCGGCGATAATCGGTCGGCATGACCTTGGTGAACTTCGGCAGATAGTCCGCCCAACTCTCTAGGATCAGCCTTGCGCGTTCACTGCCGGTATACAGCAGGTGCTTTTCGATCTGTTCGCGCAAAGCCTGTTCATCGGCCTTGTTCAGATGATTGAAATGCACGCGACCATGACTGGCCGGCAAATCTTCGGTGCTGTCCAATGTCGCCAATTCTTCAGCGACAGGTTCCAGCGCAACCATAGTCAGATTGCAGCGCTTCTGGAAATCGCCGGTCTCATCCAGCACGAATGCTACCCCGCCTGACATACCCGCCGCGAAGTTGCGACCGGTTTGTCCCAGTACAACCACGATGCCGCCGGTCATGTATTCGCAGCCGTGATCGCCCAGTCCTTCGACGACCGCAATCGCACCGGAATTGCGCACCGCAAAACGCTCACCTGCCACGCCGTTGAAATAGCATTCACCGGAAGTCGCACCGTACAGCACGGTATTGCCGACGATGATGTTCTCATGCGCAATCAGATTCGCTTCATCAGGCGGCATGATGGCAATACGTCCGCCGCACAAACCCTTGCCCACGTAATCGTTACCTTCACCGCGCAATTCAAACGAAATGCCGTGCGACAGGAACGCGCCGAAGCTCTGCCCTGCGGTACCGGAAAATTTCACCTGTATCGTGTCGGCAGGCAAGCCTGCATTTCCATAACGCTTGGCGACTTCATGCGACAGCATCGTACCGACGGTGCGATTGACGTTCTTAATCGGGCTGTCAATCACGACAGGCACTTGATTATTAAGCGCATTTTTTGCCTGCTCGATCAGCGTGTTGTCCAGCGCACGTTCCAGCTCGTGATCCTGCTGTTCGGCATGTTGGCGCGCAACACTGGCCGGCACGGCCGGCTGGTGAAATACTTTAGAGAAATCAAGTCCTTGCGACTTCCAGTGCGCGATGCTGTGCTTGACATCCAGCAAATCGGAGCGGCCGATCAAATCGACGAAACGGCGGATACCCATCTGCGCCATCAGTTCGCGCAATTCTTCAGCGACGAAGAAAAAGTAGTTCACCACATGTTCCGGCTGACCGGTAAATTTGCGGCGTAACTCAGGATCCTGCGTCGCAACGCCGACCGGGCAGGTATTCAAGTGACACTTGCGCATCATGATGCAGCCCTCGACCACCAGCGGCGCCGTGGCAAAGCCGAACTCATCCGCACCCAGCAGCGCACCGATCAGCACATCGCGACCGGTCTTTAGCTGCCCGTCCACCTGCAACGCAACACGGCCGCGCAAATGGTTGAGCACCAGCGTTTGCTGCGCCTCGGCCAGACCCAGCTCCCAGGGCGTACCTGCATGCTTGATCGAAGACATAGGGGATGCACCTGTGCCGCCGTCGAAACCGGACACCACGATATGATCGGCCTTGGCCTTGGACACGCCGGCAGCAACCGTCCCTACGCCGACTTCGGACACCAGCTTGACCGAAATCGATGCAGCGGGATTCGAATTCTTCAGATCGTGGATCAGCTGCGCCAGATCTTCGATCGAATAGATGTCATGGTGCGGCGGTGGCGAAATTAGCCCCACGCCGGGTACCGAGAAACGCAACTTGGCGATGTACTCGGACACCTTGTGACCGGGCAGCTGGCCGCCTTCGCCAGGCTTCGCACCCTGCGCCATCTTGATCTGAATCTGGTCCGCACTGGCCAGATATTCGGCAGTGACGCCGAAACGGCCGGAGGCGACCTGTTTGATCTTCGAACGCAGCGAATCGCCTGCCTTCATTTCACGATCCGATTCGATTCGATTCTTGCCGATGATGTCGGAGAGCATCTCGCCACCCTTCAACACCGCAAAACGCGCCGCATCCTCACCACCTTCGCCGGTATTGGACTTCCCGCCGATGCGGTTCATCGCGATGGCAAGCGTGGTGTGCGCTTCCGTCGAAATGGAACCCAACGACATCGCGCCGGTGACGAAACGCTTGACGATTTCTTTCGCAGACTCAACTTCATCCAGCGGTACGGCAGCGCCCGCAGGCTTGATCTCGAACAGGCCGCGCAAGGTCTTGAGCTTGGTGCTCTGCTCATTGATCAGCTTGGCGTATTCCTTGTAGGTCGCAGCATTGTTGGTCCGCGTGGCCATCTGCAACTTGGCGATGGAGTCCGGCGTCCACATGTGTTCTTCACCGCGCACGCGGTAAGCGTATTCGCCGCCCGCTTCCAGCGCATTTTTCAGGACAGGGTCATTGCCGAACGCATCGTTATGCGTACGCAAAGCCTCTTCAGCCACTTCGTCCAAGCCGATGCCTTCGATTTGAGTTGCCGTACCGGTGAAGTACTGAGCCACAAAAGATGAATCCAGACCGATCGCCTCGAATATCTGCGCGCCGCAGTAGGACTGATAAGTGGAAATACCCATCTTGGACATGACCTTCATCAGGCCCTTGTCGATCGCCTTGATGAAACGCTTCTTCGCTTCTTTCGCATCTGTGCCGGCGGATGTGCTCATCGACGTGATGGTTTCAAAAGCCAGCCATGGGCACACGGCCTCTGCGCCGTAGCCTGCCAGCAAGGCAAAGTGATGAACTTCACGTGCCGAACCGGTATCGACCACCAGCCCCGTGCTGGTACGTAGACCTGCATGCACCAGATATTGATGCACGCGTGAACACGCCACCAGCGCCGGGATAGCGACACGCGCAGCCGACATGGCGCGGTCCGACAAGATCAGCACGTTATAACCAGCGGCAACAGCCTTGTCGGCTGCGGCGCACAGGGCCGTAACGGATGCCTCGCAACCCGGGGCGCCCAAGCTTGCCGGATAGGTAATATCCAAAACCTGCGAGCGATAACGGCTTCCGGTCAGCTGGTCGATGTTGCACAAACGCGCGATGTCGTCATTCGACAACACAGGCTGATGCACTTCCAGACGCAGTGACGGCACGGTTTCGTCAATGCCGAGCAGATTGGGTTTGGGGCCGATAAACGAAGTCAGCGACATGACAATTTCTTCGCGTATCGGGTCGATGGGCGGATTGGTCACCTGTGCAAACAGCTGCTGGAAATAATCGTAGAACGAGCGGTTCTTGTTCGACAATACCGCAAGCGCGGCATCCGTCCCCATGGAACCGGTCGGCTCTTCACCCGCGCTGATCATCGGCGCCAGAATAAACTTCACGTCTTCTTGCGAATAACCGAACGCCTGCTGGGTATCGAGCAACGATGCGTTCAATTTGCTGATACTCGCAGCTGATGGCAAATCACTCAGGAAAAAGCGCGACTCCTCGATCCACTGACGGTACGGCTTGGCGGTTGCAAGCTGGTTCTTAAGTTCGGTATCGTCGATGATACGACCTGCTTCCATGTCGATCAAGAACATACGGCCCGGCTGCAAGCGCCATTTCTTGACGACTTTATGTTGTGGAATGTTCAGCACGCCCATTTCGGATGCCAGCAATACCACGTCATCATCGGTAATCAGGTAACGCGCGGGACGCAGACCGTTGCGATCCAGGGTCGCACCGATCATGCGGCCATCGGTGAACGCCACGGCGGCCGGGCCGTCCCACGGTTCCATCAGGGCTGCATGGTATTCATAGAAGGCGCGACGCTCTTCATCCATCAATGGATTGCCTGCCCACGCTTCAGGAATCAGCAGCATCATTGCATGCGGCAGCGAATAACCGCCCGCCACCAGCAATTCCAGCGCGTTGTCGAAACAGGCCGAGTCGGACTGACCATCTACGATCAACGGCCAGAGTTTTTCCAGATCTTCGCCCAGCAAATTGGAAGACATCGCCGCGTGGCGTGCCGCCATCCAGTTCACATTACCGCGCACGGTATTGATTTCGCCGTTATGCGCAATCATCCGGAACGGGTGTGCCAGATCCCAACTTGGGAACGTATTGGTTGAAAAACGTTGGTGCACCAGCGCCAGCGCACTGATCAGACTATCGTCCTTCAAATCCGGGTAATACTTGCCAACCTGGTCGGCCAGCAACATGCCCTTGTAAACGATGGTGCGTGCGGACAAAGAAGGAATGTAAAAGCCCCGGCCCTGCGCATTGGGCAGTACATTTATCGCGTGTTCAGCCGTTTTGCGGATCACGAATAACTTGCGCTCGAACGCGTCGGTGTCAGTGCAGTTAGCACCGCATTCGATGAATACCTGACGCACGACCGGTTCGACCAGCTTGACGCTCTCGCCCAGAATAGTACTGTCCACCGGCACATCGCGCCAACCCAGCAGCACTTGGCCCTCAGCCACGATCTTGTCAGCGATAACTTGCTCTGCTGCGGCGCGCGCGACTGCATCGCGGGGCAGGAACAACATACCGACACCGTAGCGACCTGCCTCGGGCAGAACCAGGCCCAGCGTCGCACATTGTGCACGGAAGAACGCATCGGGAATCTGCAACAGGATACCCGCGCCGTCGCCGGCTAACGGATCAGCACCCGTCGCACCGCGATGGGTCAGATTTTCCAGTATCTGCAAACCCTGACTAACCATGTCATGGCTTTTTTTACCCTTAATATGGGCAACAAAACCCACTCCACAGGCATCGCGCTCCTGGCGCGGATCATACAAACCTTGTTGCATCGGCAAAGAAGAGTTAACCACGGCATTCCTCAATCAAATCAAACTGGGTGTTGAAAACGACGTAGATGAGCTGATTCAGCTCATCATTCTGCGTTCTGTTTTAACACGCTGTTAATGCAAAAAAATGACGACACACGTCGCCATGCCTACTACCCATGCTCAAATACAAAAGCAAAAGGGCTGGAATCTTACCTTTAATCAGCCCTATCGGCAAC
>JBBRBS010000118.1:0-7740 GCA_038205615.1 Burkholderiales bacterium
CGTTGTCGAGATTGTGAGCAGGCTCCCCCATGCCCATGAACACCACCTTGGACACTGCGCGCTGCCGCCTGGCGAGCACCACCTGCGCTACGATCTCGGCGCTGCCCAGCTGGCGAATCAGACCGTTGCGTCCGCTCATGCAGAAGACACAGCCCACGGCACAACCCACCTGCGTCGATATGCAAAGACCGCCGCGCGGCAGCAGCACGCTCTCTACCATCTGGCCGTCATTCAGTTCCACCAGCAGACGTGCGACACCCTCACCTGCGGGATGCTCACTGCGAAGGCTCGCCAGTTTATTCAATTGTGCCTCGATGGCGGACAACTTACTGCGCAGTGCCAGCGGAAAGAAATTGTCAGCTGGACTATTCTTTCTGTCGTACGAGTCGACCTGGCTCCAGCCGCGCAGCAGACGATCTTCGTGGCACGGCTTACAGCCTAAATCGCGCAGGTGCTGGCGAAGATCGGTGAGGCGCATCGGAGAGTGATAATCAGGAATCAAGGTGTGGTCGCAAATACAGAAGGGCGCTGATTTTAACCCAAGCTCAGCCGTGCGGCGCACGTCCGTGAAGAGAATGACTTTTCTTTATTTGATCGCGCTGCGACGGCTGGCAGCCCAGCCAATCAGCGACAGCAGCGCGAGCCCTGTGCCGATCAGCACGATTCCCGTCACCTCACTGAGCCTGAAATCCTCACCCAGCATCAGGCGGCCGGAGACAATCGCCACGACCGGCGTGCCGAGCACGGAAAGACTGGCTTCCCATGCAGGCACCCGGTCGAGCAGCGTGATCCACAACCACCAGCACATCGCCGTGCTGATCACGGACATGAAGGCCAGCATGCCGATGTAGGACGCGCTCCAATCGGTGGGGCGCTCGGGGATCACAACCGCCAGCAGCACCAGAGGCACGGCGCCGATCAGCATCTGCCAGGTGGTCAGGGAGAGCAGGTCAACCTGTTGCCTGGCGCGCAGGCGCTTGATCAGCACAGTGCCGATGGCCCAGCACAATGCCGCCATCACGCCTAGAAATTTGCTGAGCAGGCTGGTGTGCATGTTCCAGGGTTCGATGATAAGCAACAAGCCGGTGAGGGTGCTTGCGGCGGCCAGCCACTGCTTGCCACGGATGCGTTCGCCCAGAATCGGCCAGGCGAGCAGCAACGTCCAGATGGGCATGGTAAATATCAGTACAGCGGTCTTGCCGGGGCCGCCTTCGACCAGCGCCCAGGTCGAAAACAGCATGAAGCCTGTGATTTGCGCCAAACCGATTGCGAGCGTGGGCCCGGGAGCGACAAGTTTGAGCGGACGGCCCATCAGCTTGAGCGCCAGCAACAAAGCCAGCGCGCCGCCGACACAGCGCTCCGCCGCGAATGCGAAGGGAGGTGCAAAGCTCAGCGCTTGCTTTGCCAATACCCAGGTATATCCCCATGTGACTGAGAGGATTAAAAGGCCCAGTGGCAATAGCCAGCGTGCGCGGGAAAAGTGTGAGGACATCGTCGTTATCTAGTGAACAAGGGAGGCATCAAATGGATGGGGTGCGAATTATTTTTCGCCGTCGAGTATACCGCCCCCTTGCCTGGCTAATCCCGTCTTTGAAAAACGGCTATGACCTGTTCGCCTCAATTACGCTTGGCCGTTTGCTGATGCGTGTGAACCACGCTGCCAGATTGGCATGAGCGCCGCGCCAATCGCGCTCAGGCTGACGTAGATCGAGATAGGTCAGCGCGCTGACCAGCGCTAGGTCGGCCAGCGTGATGGACTCGCCCTCGCACCACGCGTTTTCACCCAGCAGTCCGGATGCGTATTCCAGCGCGTGACTGACAGCCTGATTGTGCAGGTCGAGCGTGGCAGGATTCTGTTGCACGGCCGGACGAAGGCTTTCGTTGCGCGCGACGATCGCCGAATCCATGATCCCGTCCGCCAGCGCTTCCCAGCGTTTGACGCGCAGTCTGGCCCCGGTGTCATTGCGCGGAATCAGAATCGGCGCATCGTTCAGCGTGTCGGCATAGTCCGCGATCACCGTGGAGTCGAACACGCAGAAGCCGTCATCCAGGATCAGCGCCGGAATGCGCCCCAGCGGATTGACGCGCAGCACCAGACTGCCCGGTTCTGCCGGCGGATCGATCACATATTCGTGGGGAATGTTCTTTTCCAGTAAAACCAGACGCGCCTTGCGCACGTAGGGGCTGGTTTGGGTGCCGAGCAGTTTCACGATGTATGCCTCCTCAATCTTTGACGAGAGCGATGTTAGCACAGACTTTTTACATGCCGCCGCTCAGATCCTGCAACGCCGCTGTGAGATAATGCGCAAAAAAAGGGGGGATTGGACATGACTTTCAGCTTCAACACGATACTGCCTTCGCTGCTGGGCGGGGCGCTTATCGGTATCAGTGCCGCACTGATGCTCTGGCTTAATGGCCGGCTGGCCGGAATTAGCGGCATTGTGTGGCGATTGTTTCTCGGCAAGTCGGATGACGCGCGGTGGCGAGTGCTGTTTCTCGCCGGTGTGGTCGGTGGTGCAGCCCTCAATTACGGGTTGTTCGGCGGCGCGCCGGTCGCGCGCGCATCCTTCCCGGTATGGCTGCTGATCGTCTCGGGATTCCTGGTGGGTTTTGGCACATCGCTTGGCAACGGATGCACCAGCGGCCACGGCGTATGCGGACTGGGCAGGCTCTCGCTGCGCTCGCTGATCGCAACCCTGACCTTTCTGCTGGTCGCAATTATCACCACCTTCGTGGTGCGTCACCTGTTCGGAGTACTCTGATGATGCGCAATCTGGCAAGTTTACTGGCGGGCCTGACGTTCGGCTTCGGTCTGGCTTTATCCGGCATGACACACCCCGAGAAGGTGCTCAATTTCCTCGATGTCACCGGAACATGGGATGCATCGTTGTTGTTTGTGCTGGGCGGTGCGGTCGGCGTCACGCTGATCACTTTTCGCTTCATCCTGCGCCAGAAGAAACCGCTGCTGGCGGAACGTTTTTTTCTCAGCGAGGAAACGAAAATTGATCGTCCGCTGATGCTGGGTGCGACGCTGTTCGGCATCGGCTGGGGCATCAGCGGCTATTGTCCGGGGCCGGTCATCGCGCTGATCGCCGCTCCCAACTGGGAATTATGGGCTTTTCTGCCTGCGGCTCTCGCGGGTGCGCTGGTCGAAAAACTTCTCGAACGACGCTCGCAGGCCAATCATCCGCAGACAGCGCCTGCGGACAGCCCTTCTGAAGGTTCGTGCGGCTGATCTGGCTAGCTGTTTAGTTTGTCGAGCAGCTCGCGTATCTTCATCGGGTCGTCGGCGCGCAGGATTTTCTGCGTGAGGACGGCGATGTCTGGCAGGCTGGTGGTCAGGACGCGCTGTTTGATGGTCGGCACTTGTGCCGAGAACATCGAGAACTGGCGCAGTCCCATGCCCAGAAACAGGCGCGTGTAAGCCAGCTCGCCTGCCATTTCGCCGCACACCGAGACCGGCACGTCGAGTTTATTGCAGCTGCTGATGACATGCGACAACAAGTGCAGCACGGCAGGATGCAGCGGGTCATACAGATGCGCGACATCCTCGTCGGTACGGTCGATCGCCAGCGTGTACTGGATCAGATCGTTGGTGCCGATGGACAGGAAATCCAGCTTTTTGGCAAAAATATTGAGTGCCAGCGCTGCGGCCGGTATCTCGATCATGCCGCCGATCTTCACGTCGCGGTCATAGGGAATCCCCTCGTCATCCAGCGCCTGCTTGGTCGCATTGATGAACTGCAAGGTCTGGTTGAGTTCCGACACGGAAGAGAGCATCGGGATCAGTATTTTCACGTTGCCGTAGTGCGTGGCGCGCAGCAGGGCGCGCAACTGGGTGCGGAATAATTGCGGCTCGGCCAGGCACAATCGGATCGCGCGCAGTCCCAGCGCGGGATTGCTCGCCACTCGCTCGGCGCCCTTGATTTGTTTGTCAGAGCCCAGATCGAAGGTGCGGATCGTGACGGGCAGCCCCTTCATGCCTGCGGCGGCAGTGCGATAAGACTCGAACTGCTCTTCCTCGTCGGGCAACTGATCTCGGTTCAGAAACAGAAATTCGCTGCGGAACAGTCCGATGCCGGTCGCGCCGTTTTCACGTGCCTCAATGATGTCTTCCGGTTTCTCGATGTTGGCGTGCAGTTCGATGACCGTCCCATCCAGCGTATTCGCGCGTGCGGTGCGCAGGCGTTTGAGCTTCTTGCGCTCCAGCTCCCATTCGCTTTGCAGCAGCTTGTATTCGGCGAGGATGGCTTTGTCCGGATTGACGATCAGCACACCCTGTTCGCCATCCAGAATCAGCAGGTCGTCCTCGCGGATCAGCTCGCGCGCATGATGCAGACCAACCACGCAAGGTGTGTTCAGGCTGCGCGCGACAATCGCGGTGTGAGAGGTCGCACTGCCGGCATCGGTGATGAAGGCGGCGTATTGCTGCGGCCGGAACTGGATCATGTCGGCCGGACTTAAATCATGCGCCACCAGTATCGTTTCGACATCGTGGCGCAGGTGGGTCGGCTGATGCCCCGGCTGTCCCGAGAGCTGTTTGAGCAGGCGTTCGGCAACCTGCTTCACGTCGGCCTGCCGCTCGCGCAAATAGGCGTCTTCAAATTCGTCGAACTGCGCAGCCATGGCATCCATCTGCACCTTGATCGCCCATTCGACATTGCACCCATCCTGCTCCACCATCTCGCGTGGACCAGCACTCAGCAGCGGATCGTCCAGTATCATCTGGTGCAGCTCGAGGAAGGCATCGAATTCGGCTGCCGCGTAACTGGGACGATTGCTGCGCAGGCTGGAAAACTCGTTGCGGGTGGCGATCAGCGCGGCATCGAAGCGCGCGATTTCGTCGGCGATATACTGCCTAGGCAATACGTAATGTGCGACTTCCAGCGAACTGTGGGACAGGCGATGCGCATGACCGATTGCGATGCCGCTGGAGACGGCGATGCCGTGCAGCGTGAAGCTCATTCGCCTTCTCCGAAATAATCATTGATCAGGTTGAGAATTGCCTGCATCGCAGCCGCTTCATCTTCACCCAGTGTTTCAATCGTGATGGTCGTGCCCTTCGCTGCCGCCAGCATCATCACGCCCATGATGCTCTTGGCATTCACGCGGCGGTTGTTGCGCGACAGCATCACGTCAGATTTGAAGCTGCCTGCCAATTGTGTGAGCTTGGCCGAGGCGCGCGCGTGCAGCCCGAGTTTATTGATAATCAATGCGTCTTGCTGCATGCTAATGCTCCATATGAACGATACATTCACGCCCGCCTTCGATCGCGAGGTTCGCCAATTCAGTCAGATTCTTGTTTGAAGAACACACGACGCGCAGCAGCATCGGCAGATTGACGCCGGCGACCCCTTGTACGCGCTCCGCATGGCAGAGTTTTCGTCCGATATTGCTGGGCGTGGCGCCAAACACATCGGCCAGAATCAGGATGCCGCTGCCGTTATCGAGTTCCTTGATCATGGCCTCACCCTCAGCAAGTTTCTGCTGCGGATCGTCTTTTGCCAGCACCGATAATACTCTCAGGTTTTTCGGTAGCGCGCCTAATACATGTTTGACGCAATCCGCCAGACTGTCGCCCAGACCGTTATGCGTTACCAATAAGATTCCGACCATTCACACTCCCTTATTCAACCTGTGGTTTCACCGCTTTGTCGGTGAATTCTAGCCTTTTCTGCAAGTCGGTTGTCAGATGAATGCCGCCCGATCCGTCCACCAGCATCGCCTCGCTCAGACCCATCCGTGCGGCGGCCGCACGCCAGCCTTTAATGCCGCTGATAAACAAAGGCTTGGATGCCGCATCCGACAGTACGCCGGCATGATCGCCGTGCGTTAAAATCGTCACGGCCTGCACGCCCTGCATCGGATGGCCGTCACGCGGATCGATCAGATGGCAATAACGTTTATCGCCCAGCATGAAGTAGCGCTGATAGTCGCCGGACGTGCCGATCGCCTCACCGTCATGCAAATCAAGGACCGCGAGTGCGCCGGATTTGCGCGGATGCTGGATGCCGATGCGCCACGGGCGTTTGCCGTGCTGGCCAAGGGCTAAGACATTGCCGCCTATATTGATCAGCGCGTTATGGATACCCTGATCCCGTAACAATCGGGCCGCACGGTCGAGCGCATATCCCTTGGCATAGCCGCCCAGATCAAGCTGCACGGCCTTGTTTGTACTCAGTAGCAATGTTCCCCGTCCGTCTCCTCCTAGGTGCGCGGGAAGAAAAACCAGATCGCTCATCTGCGGATGAGCAGCCAGTCGCTGTGCAATCAGTTTTTCATCCGGCGCTACCGGTTTGAATTCGTCGGCATGAAAACCCCACAGTTGAACCAGGCTGCCGATCGCCGGGTTGAACAGTCCGCCCGATTGGGCCGAAACGCTGGCCGCATCCTGCAGCATCGCGGCAAGTTCAGGTGATACGACCCGGCTTTTACCCTGCGCGATGGCGGTGTTCAACTCGCTCAGCTCGGAATGCTTCCATGCATGAAGCAGGTCGTGCAGACGCTGAAACTCATGCAGTACATCGGCAACAGCCTGCTTGGCGCGCGGTTCTGTTTCACCCTGGATGGAAACTTCCACCAGCGTGCCGAACACATAGCCCTGTTCCTGATACAGCGGTTCTTTGCCGCAGGCAGTCAGTGAAAACAATCCGAGCAGCAACATGAAACGCAGCATATAGTGAGCCGTCATTCCGGCGCAGGCCGGAATCCAGTCAAACCAATAATCACCGCGTAGCGGGACAACTTGGTTTTGTCCGCTTCGCGGAACATTTGAATCGCTGGATTCCGGCCTGCGCCGGAATGACGCACTAAGAACGCTCCACATTTTTCACGCCTCCAGCCCCTCCAGTTCCAGCGAGGCGGCCAGCAGCGCCAGACGGGCCACCACGCCATAGGCATAGAAACGGTTCGGCGTGTCGTCCGGTGCGCAGTCAGGGTTCGGCAGGGTGCAGCAAGTCTCGAATGCAAGCGGCACGAACTGCATGCCCGGTGCATTAAGATTTTCGTCCACTCCGCGTCCGGTGTGCACGCGATAAAAACCGCCGACCACGGAATGATCGATCATGTACACCACCGGTTCGGCTACGGCGTCATCGATGTTTTCAAAGGTATAAACACCTTCCTGAACCAGTACGTCGTGTACCTGTAAACCCTCTTTAACGACCGACATCTTGTTGCGCTGTTTGCGGTTCAGGCCGGTGATCTCAGAGGCATCCTTGACCGTCATGATGCCCATGCCATAAGTTCCCGCGTCGGCTTTGACGATCACGAAAGGATCATGCTTCACGCCATATTCGGCATATTTCAGGCGCATCTTCTGTAACACATCATCTACCTGAGCTGCGAGACAGGCTTCGCCGACGCGCTCCTGGAAGTTGATCTGGCTGCAGGTGGCAAAATAGGGATTGATCAGCCACGGATCGATGCCCAGCAGCGCTGCAAAATCATTCGCCACGCGATCGTATGCGGTGAAGTGCTGTGACTTGCGCCGCGTGTACCAGCCGGCAGACAGCGGCGGTAAAACAGCCTGTTCGAGATTTTTCAGAATGTCGGGTACGCCTGCCGACAAGTCGTTGTTGAGCAGTACCACGCAGGGGTCGAAATTCTCCAGACCGAGACGGTTGCCGCGCCGCACCAGCGGCTCCAGCTTCACCGCACTGCCGTTGGGCAGTTGAATCTCGGTGACCGAGGTGATGTCCGGCAGCAGACTGCCCACACGCACCAGCATGCCGGCCTGCT
>JBBRBS010000119.1:0-7374 GCA_038205615.1 Burkholderiales bacterium
GGCTTTCCCACCTTGCGTCTGATCCGCTACCGTATCGGCGAATGGACGCTGGACGACCTGCCGCTGGGGACGTGGCGGCTGGAATAACAGGGTTGCAGTTCGCAATGCTTATTATGTGTAAGTTTTAAATTTTATAAAAAGGAGTCTCCGTATGATGAAAGCGCTGTTGGCAATCTGCATGATCGTATCTTCCGTATTCGTTTTTGCCGGTGAAAATGCGGCATCGCATGCACTATCCGTCGTTAAGGGTGAGGTTCTCGAGGTTCGCGATGTCGAGAGTTATACCTACTTGCGTCTGAAAACAAAAGACGGCGAAACCTGGGCTGCCGTCGGCCGTGCGCCGGTTGTGAAGGGGAGTGAGGTCACGATTGAAAATGCGATGGTGATGAATAACTTTGAGAGCAAATCGCTGAAGAAGACTTTCAAGACCATCATTTTCGGCACGCTGGGCGGGGCGGGTGTAACTGCGGCTGTCAGACCGGTCGATGTCGGCGACGTTAATGTCGCCAGGGCGGTCGGTGCGAATGCGCACACGGTTGAAGAAATCGTGACCCGTGGTGCCGAACTGAAGGATAAGCCCGTTCTGGTTCGCGGTAAGATCGTGAAGTACAACGCGGGGATTATGGGGCGTAACTGGATCCATCTGCGCGATGGCTCAGGGACGGATGCGGCCAATAGCAATGATATTCTTGTAACGACGCAGAATCAGGCGAGGGCAGGCGACGTCGTGACGGTGAAGGGCACGGTTCGCAATGACAAAGATTTCGGCGCCGGTTATTCCTACAAGGTGCTCATCGAAGAAGCGACGCTGCAGAAGTAATCGCAAGCCGCCCTGCAGCGACTCGTCTCATTACTATGCTTCCAGTAACCTTTTGATCACTGAACCCGCCAGCATGTACCCGAACAGCGGTGGCATGTGGCTGATGGTGCCGTTCACTGCGCGCGGACGGCCCCGAAAGGTGGGCTGTGGCGGCAGCGGCGCGCTCGGTTGCTCATCGGAATAGACGGTGAGGATGCCTTTGCGGATGTTGTGGTGTTTGAGCAGCAGTTTGCGCATCTCGCGGGCCAGCGGGCACATCTGGGTTTTACTGATATCCGCCAGTTTGATGTAAGTGGGGTCCATCCGGTTGCCGGCACCCATGCTGGAGGCGACATTCAATCCGCGACTGTAACTCTCCGCCACCAGCGCGACCTTGCAGGACAAGGAATCGATGCAGTCGATCACATAGTCGCAGTCTGTCGGCACCAGTTCTTTGACATTGTCGATGCTCAGAAACACTTTCAGCAGCGTCACCTGGCAATCCGGATTGATGTCCGCGATGCGCGCCTTCATCAGTTCCGCCTTGGACTGACCGACCGTCGAGAGCAGTGCCGGCAATTGGCGATTGATGTTGCTGACAACTACCACGTCGTGATCGAGCAGGGTCAGACGGCCGACCCCGGCGCGTGCCAGCGCTTCGGTGCAGTAAGAGCCCACGCCGCCCATGCCGGCGATAAACACGTGACAACTGGCGAGCCGGGAGATGCCCTCGTCGCCGATCAGGATCTGGGTGCGTTCGAACTGGGCTGGAATGGGGTTTTTCATGCGGGTTCTGTAGGATTATGATTTGTCGCTGATTTTAACATGAGGTGCTGCAAATCAGACTGCCGGCAGGTTTAGTGCAGCACGAATTTTGCAGATGGCCTGTAGCGGTATAATGCAGCCTGACCTTTTCTTCCGGAGTTGCCTTGTTCAAGTTCATTGGTTTTATCGCAGGTTTTTACTTTTATGGATTCTTCGGCGCGCTGTTAGGTCTGTTCGCAGGATCCTTTTTCGATCGCATCAGAGCGTATGGATTCGGTGCGATCAACCCGTTGCAGAATGCGCTGCGTCAGGGCGTTTTCCTTGAAACGGTGTTTGTTGCGATGGGCAAGCTGGCCAAGGCCGACGGGGTGGTGACTCAGGACGAGATCGCACATGTCGAGCAGTTCATGCAAAAACTGGGCATGACGCCTGAGCATCGCAGCCAGGCGATTGCCTGGTTCAAACAGGGAGCTGATCCTGCGTTTGACATCAAACCTGCCTGCCAGCGGTTTATGGCTATTTGCGGGCACACGAAGAATCTCAAGCAAGTGTTGCTGGTGTACCTGATTGTGATGGCGCTGGCCGACGGGCATTTCCATCCGGCGGAAGAAGCGTTGTTAGCCGAGATTGCTGCACTGTTGGGCTATGACCAGACCGCGTTCAGGCAGATTCTGGATATGGTGCTGAACCAGTCACACTTCGCTGCGGGACAGGTCAACCCGGCAGAGGCGCTGGAGGATGCCTATAAGGCGCTGGGCGTCACTAAAGACAGTACGGATGCCGAAATTAAGCGCGCCTACCGCCGGTTGATGAGCCAATACCACCCCGACAAGCTGATCGGGCAGGGCGTGCCGGCTGACATGATCGCGATGGCAACCGAGCAGGCCAAAGAGATTCAGTTAGCCCACGACCTGATCAAGAAGCACCGGAATATCTGAGCGGTTGAGGACGTGCCTGATGCGGGGGAAATCCCGCGCAATAAAAAAGGACGCCGGAAGGCGTCCTTTTTTATTGCTGTAAGCGGAAGATCGTTAATCGATCTTCGCAGCTGCGCGCAGGTCGGCGATGGTTTTCTGGATTGCTTGCTGTTGCAATGCCTGCTGCATTTGCGGCTTGAGTTCTTCATACGACGGCACTTTCAGCGGACGCACATCGTCAAGACGGATCACGTGCCAGCCAAACTGGGTTTGGACAGGCTCCTTGGTGTATTCGCCCTTTTTCAGATTAAGCAAGGCATTGGCGAAAGGCGGCACGTAGTTGTTCGGTGCCCAGCCCAGTGAACCGCCGTTTTTTGCAGATCCGGTATCCTTGGATTTTTCAGCGAGTTTTTCAAACTTTACCTTCTTGCCCAGCTGAGCGATGATTTCGCGTGCTTCAGCTTCGGTCGCGACGAGAATGTGGCGTGCGTTAAATTCCTTATCCGCAAGCTTGGGTTTGATCTTCTCATATTCGGCTTTGAGCTGGTCTTCGCTGACCGGATGATTCTTCACAAAATTCTGTACGAATACGTTAGCCAGCAATTCCTGTTTGATCTGTTCGAGCTGTTTGAGCAAATCGGCATTCTTGTCCATGCCGAGTTTTGTGGCTTCCTGGGCGACCAGCTCCAGGCTGATCATTTTTTCACGAATGGCTTTACGCAGTTCCGGGCTGTCTGTCTGACCTTGTGCTACGGCACCTTTTACGGCCATTTCAACGCGTTCCTGAGAAATGGCGTGGCCATTTACCACGGCGGCTGACTTGTCTTCGGCAAAAGCCGGGTTGATCGCCAGAGCGGCCAAAATAGCCAGCGTCGCAAATTTCTTTGTTTTCAACATGTTAGTCCTTTTGCAAAATATAAAAAATTCAAAATAGTAATCAAACTTCGTCCGGCGTTTTTGCTTGTATGTTGAGTGCGTGAATTTCACCTTGCATCATTTCGCCCAGCGCTGAATATATCATACGGTGGCGCGCTAACGTACCCTTCCCGGTGAACTCAGATGTGACAATTTGTAACAGGTAATGTCCAGCACCGTCACGGGCGCCCGCGTGGCCTGCGTGTTTATGGCTTTCATCGATGATTTCCAGCGATACAGGATTGAGCGAGGTCAGTCGCGTGCGCATTTTTTCGATTCGGCTCATGCCGGGAATGTCTTTCTGAATGGTTGCACCGTCACTTGGCTGTAGACGCCACCTGCCACGTAAGGGTCGGCATCCGCCCAGGCCTGAGCCTCTGCGAGTTGTGCAAATTCGGCTACGATCAGGCTGCCTGTGTAGCCCGCATCACCCGGATCTTCCGAGTCCACGGCAGGGAAGGGGCCGGCCAGCAGCAAGCGGCCCTGTGCCTGCAGCGCCTGCAGGCGCGCAACATGGGCGGGGCGCGATGCGATGCGTTTTTCCAGACTGTCAGGGACATCTTTGCCTACGATTGCGTACCACATCAGTTCTGCTCCTTTTTCTCATCCACATATTTGGCCAGCCACGCGCTTTGCGCCACGATGAACACCAGCATCATGCCGGTGAAACCGAACAGTTTGAAGTTGACCCAGGTATCGGTGGAGTAATTGAATGCAACATACAGGTTGATGAAGCCCAGCACTGCAAAAAACAGACTCCAGCTCAAATTCAGGCGATTCCACACTCGCACCGGGAGCGCCATTTTTTCACTCAGCAGGGAGCGCATCAGGTTCTTCTTGAAGAAAAGGTTTGAGCCCAGCAGGATCACCGAGAACAGCCAGTACAGTACGCTGGGTTTGAATTTGATGAAGGTCTCGTCGTGCAGCAGCAGCGTCGCGCCGCCGAACACGCCGACGATGGCAAAACTTACCCAGAGCATCGCATCCACTTTGCCGTGTTTGTATTTAGTCCAGATGATCTGCGCGATGGTGGCGACAATGGCGATCGCGGTGGCGACAAAGATGCCCTGGAATTTGAACGCGATAAAAAACAGGATGACGGGGAAAAGATCGAACAGCAGTTTCATGGTTTATTTAGGTTCCAGGGTCAAAGAGGCGGAGTTGATGCAATAGCGCAGCCCGGTGGGTTCCGGGCCGTCGGGAAAGACATGGCCAAGATGCGCGCCGCACCGGCCGCAGTTTACTTCATCGCGGTGCATGCCGTGGCTGGTGTCGCGGCGTGTCAGCACATTTTCAGGCAGGATAGCCTGCCAGAAGCTCGGCCAGCCGCTGCCGGAATCGAACTTTGCGGAGGAATCGAACAATGGATTGCCGCAGCACACGCAGCGATAAATGCCTGTCTGATGGCAATCCCAGTATTCACCTGTGAAAGGCGGTTCGGTGCCGCACTGGCGACACACCTTGTATTGCTCAGGTGTGAGCGCGTCGCGCCACTCGGCATCGGATTTTTCGACTGGTGTGTTCACAGTACCTCGCCGGCATGATCCGCCAGGCGTGAGCGTTCACCGCGCAGCAACGTGATGTGACCGCCATGTTCCCATCCTTTGAATCGGTCCACGACATAAGTCAGGCCGGAACTGCCTTCGGAGAGATAGGGCGTGTCGATCTGTGCGATATTGCCCATGCACACTACTTTGGTGCCGGGGCCTGCGCGCGTGATCAGCGTCTTCATCTGTTTCGGTGTCAGGTTCTGTGATTCATCTATGATGATGTATTTGTTCAAGAAAGTTCTGCCGCGCATGAAATTAAGGGATTTTACCTTGATGCGCGAACGGATCAGGTCGCGCGTGGCGGCTTTTCCCCAGTCGCCGGCGTCCTCGTCGGTCTTGTTGAGCACATCCAGATTGTCTTCCAGCGCGCCCATCCAGGGCGTCATTTTTTCTTCTTCGGTCCCGGGTAAAAAGCCGATATCTTCGCCGATAGGCACGGTTACGCGGGTAATGATGATTTCCGAATAGAGCTTGGTTTCCAGCGTTTGCATCAGGCCTGCGGCCAGTGTCAGCAGCGTCTTGCCGGTGCCCGCCTGGCCCAGCAGCGTGACGAAGTCGATTTCGGGATCGAGCAGCAGGTTGAGCACGAAGTTCTGTTCGCGGTTGCGCGCGACGATGCCCCATACATTGTGTTTGCTGCTGGTGTAGTCGGTCAGCGTGCGCAGCAGGGCTGTCGTATCACTCTGTTCCACTACGATGGCATAAAACGGGGCATCGTCTTCTTTGTAGACGAACTGGTTGACGAAAAACGCCGCGCACAGCGGGCCGCTGATCTGGTAATAAGTATGGCCGTCCTTCAGCCATGACTTCATGTCACGGCCGTGGCTTTCCCAGAAATCCGCAGGCAGTTCCAGCACGCCGCCGTACAGCAAGTCGGTGTCTTCGAGCACCTTGTCGTTGAAATAGTCCTGCGCTTCGAGGCCCAGCGCGCGTGCCTTGATGCGCATGTTGATGTCTTTGCTGACCAGGATCACTGCGCGTTTCGGGAATTGATGCTGCAGCCCGATCACGACGCCCAGAATCGCATTGTCGGCTTTGCCCAGTTCAAGATTGTTAGGCAGTTCCTGTTTGATGAAGCTGGTCTGCAAAAACAGGCGTCCGGTGCTGTTTTTGTGTAAATCCGATTTGAGGGAGATACCCTCTTCGATATTGCGCGGCGCGTCATTGACGATTTCGTCGAGGAAGCGGCTGACCTGGCGTGCGTTGCGTGCGACTTCGGTCATGCCCTTTTTCTTGTTGTCGAGCTCTTCGAGCACGAACATCGGCAGGCAGATGTCGTGTTCCTCGAAGCGATACAGGCTGGTCGGATCATGCAGTAATACGTTCGTGTCCAGGACAAACAATTTGGTATCGGAGCGTTGGGGCATGATAATCCTCTAGTTGAGCGTAGCGACGAAATCCAGAACTTGCAGCGCATGACCATCGGCTTTCAGACCGCGCCATTCATGGCGCAATGCGCCCAGGCTGTCAAAGACGAAGGTGCTGCGTTCGATACCGCGTACCTGCTTGCCATACATGTTTTTTTGCTTCATCACGCCGAACAGCTCGCACACGGTTTCATCGGTGTCCGACAGCAGTTCGAAGGGCAGGGAGAATTTTTCCTTGAAGTTTTCATGCGACTTCAGGCTGTCGCGGGACAGGCCGACAACTTCGCAGTTGGCCTGCAAAAACTGCGCATACAGATCGCGGAACTGCTGCGCTTCGGTGGTGCAGCCCGGCGTGTTGTCCTTGGGGTAAAAGAACATGACCAGATGTTTTCCACGTGCGGATGAGAGGGTAAAGGTGTGACCGCCGGTCGCGGGCAGGGAGAAGTCGCTAATCTGATTTTCTGTCATGGCTTTACTTTCGTTAATGCGAGAATCGATTATATTTTCCGGGTTGGCTGCTTTGCATGCCCGTCAGGTGTTGCCATTCTTGACAAAAAACGCGACAAAGGCAAGCGGTGTTCAAGGCTATCGTGAAATGACGAGAAAAGAGCGCTGTTTTTTTGTCGGCGCGTGTAGCAATGGTTATACTTGCCGCTGGTATTTGACGGCAGTGTTGCCGCCAATGCGGATCGGGAGAGTTTCATGCATTTGCATCTGCAGCAGGTAATCATCGGGCTGGCTCGCGCGCTTGATCTTGTCGGGGTCGACGAAGTCCGGCATGGCAAGCGGGTTGCCGTGATCGCCGAGGCGATTGCGCGTGAACTGGGCTGGAGCAAGCCTGAACGGGATTTCATCTTGCAGGCTGGTATGTTGCACGATTGCGGTGTGTCGCAAACCCGGGAGCACCACGATATTACCGACGGACTGGAGTGGCATGGGGCGAGTGCGCACTGTGTGCGTGGGGAGCGCTATTTGCTCGAGTGTCCCCCGCTGGCAGAATTTGCCCCTGTTGTTCGCTGGCATCATACGCGCTGGGAGGATCTGCCGGCTTCTCTGCCCGA
>JBBRBS010000120.1:0-7301 GCA_038205615.1 Burkholderiales bacterium
CGCCCCAATGAGTTGCCGGTCGACTGGGCGCTGGGCAAGCATTATGGCGATCAGATTGAAGTCGAACACGAACATACGCTGTCCGGGCGTCCCGGCAAAGTGCGCGTGCTGGGCTGGCGAAACCGTGCGCAGACAGCTTCATTTAACGATGCCCTTGTCTGGTTGAATGCACATCCTAACCCCGTCGGGGGCTCGTACGCAGGGCCTGATGCGCTGTTTGCTGTGCGCGGTCCGGATAAAATAAAATACGGACTGGGCGTTAACATCGAGCAAGAGATCAGTGATAACGCAGGATTCTTTCTGCGCGCGATGCAGGCGGACGGGCGTACCGAAACCTATGCTTTTACCGAGGTCGATGGTTCGCTGTCGACCGGGGTGGCAATCAAGGGAAGTGCTTGGGGGCGTTCTGATGATGGGGCTGGCATTTCTGTGATGCGTAACACCTTGTCCCTCGATCGCCGCCGTTTTCTGGAAGCGGGCGGCACTTCTTTTTTTATCGGGGACGGACGGCTGCGTTATCGTCCCGAGGCTATATTCGAAGGCTATTACAGCTTTAATCTTTATAAGAGTACCTGGCTGACCGCCGACTACCAGCGCATTCAGAATCCCGCTTACAACGCCGATCGCGGGCCGATGAATGTGTATGCTTTGCGCCTGCACGCAGAACTTTAAAGTTCTGGCTGAAACCAGAAGTGCAACGTTCGATGAAAAATCCGGTAGACTGCTAGGGGAATTCTGAGTCTTTTCTCTGCTGTTTAATTTTGTGAGGCAAGTTAGGCATGAACCGGATGATCGAACTGACCCTGGCTGACATCATGAACCGTTCTGTGCGGCATGTGCTGCCCGAATGTACGCTGGGTGAGGCCGCAAGGCAGATGAATGAAGCGCATATCTCATCGATGCTGGTCATGTCAGGAAATACGCCACTGGGCATCATTACCGAACGCGATCTGTTGCGCCAGTTGAGCGCGCATGCTGCCCAAAATACGCCCGTGTCGGAAATCATGAGCGCGCCCGTGCTAACCTCCTCGCCCAATACCGGCTTTACGGCCGCCTATGCGCAGGTGCTCAATCACCACATCCGTCATCTGGTGGTGGTGGATGAAACAGGTTCTGTCATCGGTCTTGCCAGCGAGACCGACTTTCGCAATCATCTGGGCGCCGATCTGTTGCGCCGACTCGATGATCTGCAGGCGGTAATGGATCACAATCTCCCGCAGCTCTCCCCCGATGCCACGCTGGATCAGGCGGTGGCGATGATGATCAAGGATCGTACTTCCTATGCGCTGGTGGTGGAAAATGGCCTGCCCGCAGGTATCCTGACCGAGCGCGACATGGCCGGACTCTTGGCGGACGGAGGACGTGGCGAGGGGCTCACCCTGCGAGAGGTGATGCACTCGCCGGTACTGAGCGCATCCTATCAAACCCCAGTTTATGAGATGGCAGGCCTGATGCAGGCGAGCCGGTTGCGCCACCTGGTCGTGGTGGGCGACGACGGGCAGGTGATGGGTATGGTGACCCTGCACAAGCTGATGGAGCGCATCTCATCCACCGTGATGAACGAGCAGACCTTGCGCCATCAGGAGGCGCTGGAAATCAGCAAGCAACATGCAGAGTCGCTGTTGCGCGCGATCGTGCAGACGATTCCTGATCTGATCTGGCTCAAGGATGTGGATGGTATTTATCTGAGCTGCAACCCGATGTTCGAACGCTTCTTCGGTGCGCCAGCGGCGGATATCGTCGGCAAGACCGACTACGATTTTGTCGGTCGCGAGCTGGCCGATTTTTTTCGAGAACATGACCGCAAAGCGATGGCGGCGGGAAAACCCAGCGTCAACGAGGAATGGATCACCTTCGCCGATGACGGGCGCCGAGCCTGTGTGGAAACGACCAAGTCGCCGATGCTGGATGCAAAAGGCAATCTGATCGGAGTGCTGGGTATCGGTCATGACATCACGCAACGCAAGGTGGCTGCAGAGAAGATTGAGCGTCTTACCCAGCTCTATGCGGCGCTGAGCCAATGCAACCAGGCCATTGTACGTTCCACTTCAGAAGCTCAATTGTTTGCGCAAATCTGCCAGGATGCAGTGCAGTTCGGCGGCTTCAAGATGGCGTGGATCGGCATGCTGGATCAGGCAACAAGGCAGGTGCTTCCTGTGGCATCTGACGGTGATGGCGTGGAATATCTGCAGGGAAAACAGATTTCAGCGGATGCAGACAGTCCTTTCGGCTGCGGCCCGACAGGCACGGCGATACGCGAAAATAAACCGTTCTGGTGTCAGGATTTTGTGAATGATCCGGCAACTGAACCCTGGCGCGAGAGTGGGGCACAGTTCGGCTGGGGTGCATCGGCGTCGCTGCCGTTGTGCCGAAATGGAGTTGCAGTCGGGTCTTTTACGCTCTATTCATCTGAGGTCAACGCGTTTGACGAAGCTTCGCGCAATCTGCTGATCGAGATGGCAGTGGACATCAGCTTTGCGCTGGATAATTTCGACCGTGAAACGGTACGCGCACGTCTTACAGCGCAGAGCGAAAACGAGCGTGCCGCGCTGGAACTGCTGGCCCGCGGACGTCCTCTGCCAGTCTTGCTGAAGCATCTGGCCGAAAGCTATGAGGCAATGTATCCGGGAATGTTGTGTTCGGTGTTGACGCTCAGTGCCGACGGTCAGCTTCTCGAGCACGGCGTGGTATCCGGCTTGCCCGCCGCTTATTGCCAGGCGATCGATGGCGTGGCAATCGGGGAAAATGTGGGCTCGTGCGGCACGGCGGCTTACACCCGGCAAACGGTTATCGTGTCCGACATTGCCACGGATCCGCTCTGGAACGACTACAAGGATTTGGCACTCAGTCATGGGCTGGCGGCCTGCTGGTCGGTGCCGATTTTTTCCACGCAAGGTCAGGTTCTGGGTACGTTTGCGCTTTACGCTGCGGTGCCGCGCAGCCCGCTGCCGCACGAGCTGGCCTCTCTGGATCGCGGTGCGCATCTGGCCAGTCTGGCCATTGAGCGCGCTCAGAGCGAAAACCGCTTGAGCAAGCTGTCCCAGGCGGTAGAGCAGAGTCCGAACACGATCGTGATCACGGATCTGGATGCCAATATTGAATATGCCAATGCGGCTTTTGTCAACGCGACGGGTTACAGTCTTGCTGATGTGGTCGGCAAAAACCCGCGTATCCTGCATTCGGGCAAAACACCGCCGGCGACCTATGTTGAGATGTGGGCGGCTCTGACGGACGGTAAAACCTGGCGGGGCGAGCTGGTTAACCGTCGTCGCGACGGTACTGAATACGTCGAGTATGCGATGATTTCACCGGTGCGGATGGCTGACGGTCGGGTGACGAATTACCTGGCGATCAAGGAAGATGTCACAGAGAAAAAACAGGCCGAGGCGCGCATGCAGCAGCTCGCGCATTTCGATTTTCTCACCGGATTGCCCAATCAGGTGCTGTTAAAGGACAGGGTCGCTCAGTCCATCAAGCTGGCGCAGCGAAGTGCTACGCAACTGGCGGTGCTGTTCCTGGATATTGATCATTTCAAGAATATCAACGATACGCTGGGTCATCGCATCGGCGATGAATTGCTGATCCAGTTGGCCGCACGTCTCAAATCAATGGTGCGCGATGAAGATACGTTGTCGCGCCTGGGCGGCGATGAGTTCATTCTGGTGCTGCCCGGTACGGATGCCGATGGCGCGGCCCATGTGGCCGGGAAACTATTGGCGACGATTGCGCAGACCAGTCATATCGAACAATACGAGCTGGTGGTGACGCCTTCAATCGGTATCGCGATGTACCCCAATGACGGCGTGGATTTCGACAAGCTGTATCAAAGTGCCGATGTGGCGATGTATCGCGCCAAGCGGGACGGGCGCAATACGTTCCGCTTCTTTACCGCTGAAATGCAAGAACGATCGGCGCGCCGTCTGCAAATGGAAAACGCGTTGCGCCACGCTCTCGATCGCGGGCAGCTGGAGCTGCATTACCAGCCTCAGGTCTCCATGCAGGACGGGCGGGTTATCGGTGCGGAAGCCTTGTTGCGCTGGAACCATCCCGAACTGGGTATGGTGTCCCCGGTTGAATTCATCCCTGTAGCGGAAGAGAGCGGGCTGATCCTGAGTATTGGCGAATGGGTGCTGCGCACAGCCGTGCAGCAGGCCAAGATATGGATGGACAGCGGGCAGTTGCCGATAACGATTGCAGTGAACCTGTCGCCGGTGCAGTTCCGCCATGCACATCTGCCTGAACTGGTGATGCAAATTCTGACCGAGGCCAATCTGCCGCCTCAATATATCGAGCTGGAGCTGACTGAGAGCATGGCGATGGATGCGCCAATGGCGGCGATTGCGGTGATGGACGAACTTTATGCACGCGGTATTCGCATGTCCATCGATGATTTTGGTACCGGCTATTCCAGCTTGAGTTACCTGAAGAAATTCAAGGTCAACAAGCTCAAGATTGATCAGTCATTCGTGCGCGACATTTCGGACGATCCTGAAAGCCGTGCGATTGTCACCGCCGTGATCACGCTGGCCAGCAGCATGGGGTTCCAGACGATTGCCGAGGGGGTGGAAACGGCAGGACAACTGGCGTTCCTGCGCCTGCAAGGCTGTAATGAGGTGCAGGGTTTTTACTTCAGTCGTCCGCTTCCCGTCGTGCAGTTTGAGGCATATATGCGCGCTCAGGTTTGAAATGCCCTGAATTTTCAAAATACTGATGACTTTGCTTGTCAGCAGGGCCGCTATCTTGCTATTGTCGCGGGTATTCTAGGATAGGCGCGAATGCGCATTAATCCGCACCATAAGGCAACTGAATGTCATCATCTTTTAAGTTTCGCCTGGTAGACAACGACAGCGAGGAATATCTCGCTCAATCCCAGGCTATCCAGGAGGCCCGCGCGCATCAGGAGGCTGAGATGCAAGCGGGTTTTACTGCGCAGGCGCGGGCTCGTGCCGAAGCGCATGGCCGTGCCATTGCACAGGCCCGTGTGCGCATGGAAATGGAGCTGATCGCTCAGCTCGAAGCCAAATGTCAGGATGAAACGCGCTTGTCCGAGGTGGCTCAAGGCCGTCTGGAAGTCGAGAAGCAGTTGTCGCACGAGTTGCGTGAAAAACTGCTGGGCGAAATGCGCCTGCAGGAAGAAAATCAGGCCAGGATGCGCGCCGAAATTCTGGCTCAGGAAGAATTGTCGCAACGCCTGCAGTCCGAACAAATCGCACGGGCAGCGGCGGAAAACAAGATCATAGCCGAGCGCGAGTTGCAGGCGTTGATTGCGCGGCAGTATCAGTCTGAACAAACTTCCTTGCAACGCGCCGAGGCTGAAATACGCGCCATCCGGGTTGAGACAGACAAGCTTGAGGCTCAAGTCGAGAATGAAGTCGCCGGACGCCTGGCATCGGAGCAAATGCAACGTCGCCAGGCGGAAGAAAAACTTCAAATCGAAATGCGCCTGAGCGAGGCGGCCCGTTTACAGATTGAAAATGAAGCCGAGGAATTACGCCTGGCCCAGATACGTGCCGATATTGATCAGCATGAGATTGCGCTAATCGCCAAGCGCCTCGACGCGGAGCGCGGTGCTGCCAAAGCTGCAGAAAATCGCAGCAGGCTGGAACAGCAAGCCGCTAACCTGGCGCAGGAAAAAATTACCACTGATCACACGATCGCGCGTGTGCTGCAGGAAAAAGTAACTCAGGAACAAAAAGTCGTCGCGCTGCTTGCCGCAAGACTGGACACCGAACAGGTGGTCAAAGACGCCTTGCTGGCTCGTGTCAATGCCGAGTCGCTGGCCGTCGCGGAAATCGAGGCACGATTAAAAGCTGAGCGCGATGCAGAACAGGCCGCTTTAGTCCGGGCCAGTACAGAGCAACTGGCCATCGTCGCCGCCAATCAGCGTAAACAAGCCGATGAACAATTGCGTATCGAAGCTGAGACACGCGTGCAGACTGAGCGTCTGGCCTATAAGGCGGCAAAGCAGCGCGCCGAGACGGAGATCGATGCGCGGGTGGAAGCCGAACGCCGGCTGCGCGCAGAGCAGGAAGCCGACCGCTTGTTGCGGGAGCAGGCTGAAACCGATCAGAAACTGGCAGAGCGGCAGGAGGAAATGCAGGCCTTGTCTTTGCAAGTGATCAGGGACGCGAATGAACGGCTGAACAGCGAAAATCTGGCGGCTCAGGCTGAGGCGCAAAAGTTGGCAACAGGGCGTGATCAACTGGTTTTCGCCCAGCAACGGGCCGAAGTGGAAATAGAGGCGGCGCAAGCATTGGAATTGCAGTTGCAAGCCGAGGCCGCTGCGATCGCGCTGGCGAACGAGCGCATGCTGGCGGCACGACTGGCCGCAAAAGCGGCTGAAGAAAAAAGCCTGATTGAAGCGCAACTGCTGGAAAAATCAAAGCAATGTGAACAGGAAGAACAGTTGGCGCGGCAGCGCTCGCTGGAAAAATATCAGCTGCAGAATGCAGCATTGCAATCCGCGCAATTGCGTGCCGAAGCCTTGGCCCGTGAACGATTGGCGGCTGAACAGGCTTTGCAGCTCGAACAAAACTCGATTGCCGCATTTGAGGCAAAAATATTGGCAGCACGGCAGGCGAGTCAGGTAGCCGAGCATCGCGCTGAGCTTGAAACCCAGGCGCAGCTGTTAGCTCAAGAGCAGCTTGAAACGGATGCGCGTGCCATTGCACAGATCGAAGCTGCGATGGCAGCCCAACAGCTGGCGATTGAAGCGGATAATCAGCGCATCGAAATGGAGCAGCGGGCGATTCGTGCTGCTGAAACTGCGCTGCAACTCAACGAGCAAGCGGTTCGGGATGCGGCAGAGCTGGAGCTGGCAGCGGTGCGCGTATTGAATATCGCGAAGCTGCGTGCTGATAAGGAAGCTCAGCTGCTCAAACTCAAAGAGGAACATATCCGCACTGAGGCGCTCGCGACAGCGGCCTTGAAGAAGCAAATGGATGAGGCGCAGCTGGCCCATGAGCAAGTGCTGCAGCGTGCACAGAACATGACGATGCGGCGTGTCGCTGAAGAAAAGAAGGCGGCTGAACTCGAGCAGGAGCGAATTCGCTGCGAGGCGCGTGCCTCGATCGTGGCCAGCAAACAGGCGGAAGCGGCCAAGGCCGTCATCGAGACCGCCGCCGCACGCGAACAGATGCTTCTGCAACTGGCCAGTCAGGAGCAGCAACGTCTGGCAGACGAGCGCGAATTGCTGACACAGCAGGCATTGCGGGTTGCCCTCGAGACCGAGGCCGCTGCTGCCGCACCTCAAGGGTGTAGAAGCGGGCGTCACCCTGGCAATGGTCAGCACTCTGGCCGGC
>JBBRBS010000121.1:0-7095 GCA_038205615.1 Burkholderiales bacterium
AGACACCTTGGTCTGGGCGCGCGAACGGGCGTGCTCTTCACGGTACAGCACATAAGAGCGCGCAACATCGTGTTCACCGGAACGCATCAGACCCAGTTCAACCTGATCCTGAATGTCTTCGATATGCAGCGTGCCGCCATGCGGCTGACGGCGCATCAGCGCATTGACTACACCCTGAGTCAGTTGCTCGACGATCTCGCGCACTCTGGAAGATGCCGCACCCTGTCCACCGCTCACGGCGATGAACGCCTTGGTCAGCGCAATTGATATCTTTGCCGGTTCAAACACCACCACCGAGCCGTTGCGGCGAACAACCTTGTATTGATCAAACTGAGGCGAAGCCTCAGGAACAGCGGGAGAAAACGAGGTTGAAGCGCTAGCGGCGTTTGGCATGTTTATCCTTAATGTTGACTGATCCGAAAATTCTGCGGACCACTATATATAGTATTTTTTTTAGCGTCCGGCGCTGATTGTAGTGTTACTGAAGAATATTGCAAGCAAAAAAGAACACGAAAAACAACTATCTGAAGTTACTCATACACATAGAAGACATTGCCCACAAAACAGTTCATGCGGTGATCAGAAAAGAGCAGGAACGGGTTATGCAGCCAGTCGGGTGAGATAGCGCAGCCAGTCGAAATACGGGCCGGGATCAGTCTTGCGACCCGGTGCAATATCACTGTGACCCGCGATACCGCGTATCGGCAGGGCGGCGCGCAACGCCTGCGTTAAAGCATCCAGCGCGACATACTGCGCATCGGTAAACGGCACGTTATCGCTGCCTTCGAGTTCGATGCCGATCGCGAAATCATTACAACGCGCCCGCCCCTGCCAGGCGGAGGCGCCCGCATGCCAGGCGCGCTGCAACACGGAGACGAACTGAATCAGCTGTCCATCTCGACGAATATAGAAATGAGATGACACACGGCCTTCAGGAATCGTCCGGTAATACGGGTGAGCGTTTCGGTCCAGCGTATTGGTAAACAGGCACTGCACGCCATCTCCGCCAAACTCGTCCGGCGGCAGGCTGATGTTGTGTATTACCAACAGGTCGATGTCGCCCGCTGCGCGTTCATCGCAGTTGGGCGACGGCACGCGCTCAGCGCCTGCAAGCCAGCCCTCTGCGTCAATCTGCATCGCAAGCACCCTCAGGACTCTTAATACCGAGGCGCTCCATGCGATAGCGCATCGTACGGAATGTCAGCCCCAACAGCTTGGCGGCAGCGGTGCGATTAAACCCTGTCTGCTGCAATGCCTCAAGCAAAGCCTCTTTTTCAACCCGATCCAGATAATCCGGCAGCGGATATTTATCGCTTATCTCGCCCGGATCGGACTGAGTACGGCCGGCCGGCGTCAGACACAAGTCCTGCACCGCAATCAAGCCATCCGAACACAAAGCCAGCGCCCGCTCGACAACATTCTCAAGCTCACGAACATTTCCAGGAAAATCATATAGTTGCAGCGCACGCAAGGCCTCTTCTGAAAAACGCGCCGGCATACCCGCGCGCAATCGATCCAGCGTCAATTGGGCAACCTGTACGATATCCTCCCGCAACTCGCGCAGCGCCGGCATCTGGATCGGAATCACGTTCAGGCGGTAATAGAGATCCTGGCGAAAGTGACCCGACTTTACGCACTCGGCCAGATCTTTGTGCGTCGCACTGATCAGGCGCACGTCAATCGACTCTTCCGAGGTCGCACCCACTTTTCGAACGAGCTTTTCCTGTATCACCCGCAACAGCTTGACCTGCATTGCCAGCGGCAAATCGGCCACCTCGTCGAGAAACAATGTCCCGCCGTTCGCGGCCTGGAAAAACCCCTCCTTATCCTTGTCCGCCCCGGTAAAAGCACCCTTTTTATAGCCGAAGAATTCGCTTTCCATCAGATTCTCAGGAATCGCACCGCAGTTCACCGCAATCACCGGCTGATCGCGGCGCGGTCCGCTTTGCACGATAAGCCTTGCCGCTAGCTCCTTGCCGCTCCCTGACTCGCCGCTGATATGCACGGGCGCTTGGCTGCGCGCCACCCGCTCGATCAAATCGCGCACCTTCTGCATCGCCGGCGCATTGCCGAGCAACAATTTGTCGGCCGAAGGGCCGGGCTGCGGCAGACTGAGCGCGGATTTCACCAGCGTGCGCAATTGATCCAGTGAAAGCGGTTTGGCCAGATAATCAAACGCGCCCGCCTTGAGCACCGTGATCGCATTTTCCATATTGCCATGCGCGGTAATCACCGCAACAGGCACATCAAGATTTTGTGCGGTGATGTACTTCACCACCTCCAGCCCATCCCCATCCGGCATGCGCATGTCGGTCAGGCACAAGTCATAGTGATTGGTAGCCAGCATGGCCAGCGCCTCTCGCACGCACGCTGCCTTGTGCACCACCAGTCCCATCTTAAGCAGGGTCATTTCCAGCAATTCCAGAATATCCGGCTCGTCGTCCACCAGAAGCACGTGCTGTGACATATCAGTTGAGCCACCAACGGATGCGGGCTGGGAATTACGCATCGTTCTATCCACCATATTCGTGCACCGGTCTTTTGCCAAGCCGCCTCTCCCCAAACGTGATACGGAAACAGGCACCCGATTTGCGTTCACCTGCAGGCTCATGATATTCCAGCCATGCGCCATTCGCCTCGCATAGCTCGCGTGCGATATACAATCCAAGCCCCGTCCCCTGCTCTGCTGTAGTGAAAAACGGCTCGAACAGTTTGGCCCGGTGCTCCGCTGAAATACCCGGCCCGTCATCTTGCACCTCCAGTATCACGCGTCCACGTTCAATGTCGGTCCGCAGCACAAGACTGCCGGGTAAATGCTGTCCAAAATGCAGCCCGTTGCGACACAGGTTCCACAACACCTGTCGAAAATGCCCCCGATCGAAACTCACGATACATACCTGCTCAGCCCGCAACACCAGCACACCGGGTGCCACGCGTTCCGCCTGATTGAACTCATCAATCATCACCGGCAATTGCAAGGACAGATCAAAGCTCTCGGGCTGTGCGCGATCACGCCGGTTCAGCTGCATGACATCCTGCACAATCCGGTTGATCCGTTGCGTATTATCCCGTATCAGCTGCAACAGGCGCGTCTGCCTTGCATCCCCCGGTTCTTCTTGCAGCAATTCAGTCGCATAGCTGATCGCCGACAAAGGGTTGCGCACTTCATGGGCCAGATTTGCGGTCAGGCGGCCAAGCGCAGCCAGCTTGATTTGCTGCGCTTCAGCCTGTACATGCTGCATATCTTCCAGAAAGATTACCGCGCCCTGCGACATATCGCGCTCCACCCCGATAAAGCGCAATCTGGCCTGCAACCCGCCATCCAGCTGCAAGGTGGTGCGGGCGTTGATCGCATTATTTTTCCACAGCATATACTGCTCATATAACAGGGGAAAACTGTCAGCCAGATGATTGTCCGGTGCTTCAGTGCTGCGTAGCAGGCGGGATGCGCTGGGATTCATCTGCACGATCCGGTCATGCTCATCGACCACCAGCACGCCATCCTGCATATCGCGCATCACCAGACGGTTCGCTTCCGCCATACCGATCAAATCGCGGCCACGGCGCTGCGCGAGTTTCTGGTTGTCCAGCGCATACTGTGCCAGTTTGTGCGCAAGCCCTGCTACTGCGAAGTACGATACGCACAACAAGCCAACTTGAATATACTGGGTTACCGGTGCATCGTCATACAGCACCGAATAGGAATGCTCCAGCAAAGCGGCTATGCTGGCCAAGGCGGCGAAAAAAAGGGTCATTCGGCCGCGACTGATAATTCCTGCCACGGCCATCGAAACCATCAACAGCAAACCGACGCTGCTTTGTATGCCGCCACTGGCGTGGGCCAGCACGGTCAATGCGACGATATCGCTGCCCACCTGACCTGCCAGCTGCCAGGAAAACTGCAGCCAGCGCAGGCGTAGCGGTGCGAAAGACAGGAACACGACAGCCGCGTAGAGCAAGCCTGTTACCAGAAACAACTGTCCTTTCACCTGACCGAACAGCCTTTCAGCATCGAAGGCCAGCGCGATAAAAACGATGAAACAGACTAACGCTAAACGATACAGATTGAAATAATTGATTGAACGCCAGAAATCGGCGGGAATGGAATCATCAGGCTGCGCACTCAACATGAGTCCAGCCTATTTCTGATGTGCATCGAGATGATCTGCGCAGCAAAAAAACTGCTCGCCGGAACGGACGCTTTCGCCCATCGGCAGATGTATGCCGCAGTGTGCGCAACGCACCATATCCTCGACGATCTCCGGCTTTTTTCCGGATTCGTTCCTGCGATAGGATTTGAGCAGCAGATAGACAACTGCAGCGATGGCGAACAGAAATATCAGACGACTCATGGGAGCTCCGCGGCTGTTACGCTAGTACTGCCTCGTGGCAGCAAAGTGCGCCAGTTCGATTAAACTAACCTTGTACTTGGATTCGGGCATGCCGGCAATGGCTGAACAGGCGAAATCCACCTCGCGCATCGCTTGCAGGCGCGTAAAGTCCAGCGCGCCGGTCGCATGTATAATTTTCAGCACCTCGGCGAATTTTCCCACATCGCCCTGCTCGATCGCAGCTCGCACCACGGCGGCCTGCTCTGCGGTGCCATGCTGCATCGCATAAATCAGCGGCAGGGTAGGTTTACCTTCTGCCAGATCATCGCCCAGATGCTTGCCGGTTTCAGCCTCATCTGCGGAATAATCCAGCACGTCGTCGATTAACTGAAAGGCCGTACCCAGGTGCATACCGTATTTGGCCGCCGCCGCTTCATCGGCGTCGGATGCTTTTCCCAGAATCGCACCCAAGCGCATCGCCGCCTCGAACAGTTTGGCGGTCTTGTAATGGATCACGCGCATGTAGTTTTCGGCATCCACATCGGCATCGTTGCAGTTGAGCAGCTGCAGCACTTCACCTTCAGCGATCACGTTGGTCGCATCGGCCAGCGTCTGCATCACGCGCATCTCGCCGACCTCGACCATCATCTGAAACGCACGCGAATACAGGAAGTCGCCGACCAGCACTGAGGCCGCATTGCCGAACAGCGCGTTCGCCGTCTCGCGCCCGCGTCGCAGACCGGACTCATCCACCACATCATCGTGAAGCAGGGTCGCTGTGTGAATGAACTCAACGACCGCCGCCAGATCATGATGGTGCGCACCCTGGTAAGAAAAGGCATGAGCGGATAAAACCACCAGCGCCGGACGCAGGCGCTTGCCACCGCTATTGACGATGTATTCGCCGACCTGATTGACCAGCAGCACTTCCGAGTGCAGCCGACGGCGTATCACCTGATCGACTGCGGCCATATCGACAGCCAGCAATTGCTTGAAGTTATCCAACGTTCCGCCCTAATAGATTCCGGGTGCATGCCGCACCTGATAAGTCTGCCATTGTCTCATAAAAAACCATTCAACCGCACGCGCCAGACTTGCGCCGCATTGAGAAGGCAGCCTGTTCGCTGCGCCACAAATACAGTCCAATCAGCACACCCACGCAGCTTAGCAGCAACACGTAATGCGCCGGCGCAAGCGAGTCGAGTGGCAAAAGCAGACTCACCAGTACCGGCGTGAGTCCGCCAAAAATAGCGTAGGCCACATTATAGGAAAAAGACAAACCGGAAAAGCGGATGGCTGGCGGAAAGGCACGGACAGCAGCGCTCGGTATCACGCCAATCACGCCGACAAAGAAACCGCACAACGCATACAACTCATTGATGCGCTGGGGCGCTACAGCCATCTGACTATAGAACAGCATCGCCGAAAAACCCAGCATCACACAACCTGCCATCATTACCCGACCGGCGCCAAATCGGTCTGACAGCGCGCCAAATACCACACAGCCGATACTCAAAAACAAGGTCGCGATACTGCCCGCCTGTAGCGCCACGGTTGCCGGGATCGCATACAATTTTTGCACCAGAACGGGCGTCATCAGTATCATCACGATGATCGCCGCCGATAACAACCAGGTCATGAACATTGTCAGAATCACTGAGGCCCGATGCGCCCGGATCACGGCTTTCAACGGCAGCTCATCTGCCAACATCTGTCTCGCCTGCATCTCCTTGAATACAGGCGTTTCCTGCAACCACTGGCGCAGCCATACCGACAGCAAACCAAACAGACCACCGAGAATAAATGGCACGCGCCATCCTTCACTGAGCAACTCCGCCGGGGTATAGGCTTTATGCACGGCGGTGGCCACCAGAGAGCCCAGCAAAATCCCGCCCGTCAGCCCGGCCGTGAGCGTACCGCAAGCGAATCCGACATGGCGTGGCGCCACATGCTCCGATACGAAAACCCACGCCCCTGGCACTTCACCGCCGATGGCAGCTCCCTGCATGATGCGCAACGTCAACAGCAACACCGGAGCCCAGATGCCGATCACGGCATAGGTAGGCAGCAGTCCGATCGCAAGTGTAGGCAATGACATCAACAAAATACTCAGCATGAACATGCGCTTGCGGCCAAGCAGATCACCAAAGTGCGCCATCACGATGCCGCCCAACGGGCGCGCCAGATAGCCTGCCGCAAAGATGCCGAAGGTTTGCAGCTGCCTCAGCCAATCCGGCATATCCGGCGGAAAGAACAATTGCCCGATCACCACCGCGAAGAACACGAAAATAATGAAATCGTAGAATTCCAGTGCACCGCCTAAAGCGGACAGCACGAGGGTACGATAATCATTGCGATTCAGTGCAGACATCAAACGCTCCATTTCAATAATCGTTGCAGACATGGCACGCCGCAGCCCACACGGCTACTTCCCTGCCGAAAAAGGAAAATGGCCCAGGTTTAAAAACCTGGGCCATTTATTGGTGGGTCGTCACGGACTTGAACCGTGGACCAAAGGATTATGAGTCACCAATTAAATCAATATGTTATTGATAACACAGCAAATTCAAGCGAAGTTAATATAACTATACAGTAGTTTATAAACAGAAGGTTAGCGTAGTTTAGCGCAGCCTAGAAAAGCTGACCAGTGTACCGCAATTGCACTCAAGTACACTTACTCCAATTGCCAAATAATCAAACTCACTATTGACACACCAGTCATTAATAACTATTATTGACACAACATACTCGCCACACTTCCTTC
>JBBRBS010000122.1:0-7076 GCA_038205615.1 Burkholderiales bacterium
TATCGATGACGCCTGGCTGGCGATGTGCGAAATCAATGGGCCGGTGGTCGTTAAGCCGCTGGATGGCAATCAGGGAAAAGGTGTCACGGTCAATATCGTGACACGTGAACACCTGAGTATCGCCTATGCGGCCGCAGCTCAAATCGGCTCTGAAGTACTGGTGGAACGGTTTATTCCCGGCAGTGATTTTCGCATGCTGGTCGTGGGCAATCAGCTGGTCGCCGCAGCCCGCCGTGAGCCGCCGATGGTCATCGGTGACGGCGTGCATTCGGTGAGTGAACTGGTCGAACTGGTGAATAGCGATCCACGGCGCGGCGAAGGTCATGCGACGTCGTTGACCAAGATGCGTATAGATAGTATCGCCATTGCCCGCCTGGACGTTCAGGGTTACACGATTGACTCGATCCCGGACAAGGGAACGTGCGTGGTGTTGCGCAATAATGCCAACCTGAGTACGGGCGGTTCGGCGACCGACGTCACCGAGGATGTGCATCCTGACATGGCGGCCAGCGCAGTTGCGGCAGCCCAGATGGTCGGTTTGGATATTTGCGGCGTGGATATTGTGTGTGATTCCGTGTTGCGACCGTTGGATGAGCAGGGTGGGGGAGTCGTCGAAGTCAATGCGGCCCCTGGTTTGCGTATGCATTTGCAGCCTTCATTCGGCAAGGGGCGCGCGGTCGGCGAGGCGATCGTAGCTTCGATGTTCAAAGATGGCGAAGATGGACGTATTCCGCTGGTTGCCGTCGCCGGAACTAACGGAAAAACCACCACGGTGCGCCTGATTTCGCACATTCTGGGATGTAACGGCCTGCGCGTCGGCATGACCAACTCGGATGGTGTGTACATTCAAGGAAAACGCATCGATACAGGGGATTGCAGCGGGCCGAAGAGTGCGCGTAATGTGTTGTTGCATCCGGATGTGGATGCGGCCGTTTTTGAGACTGCACGCGGTGGCGTGTTGCGCGAAGGTCTGGCGTTTGATCGCTGCAATGTTGCGGTCGTCACTAACATCGGCATGGGCGATCATCTCGGTTTGAATTACATCAGCACCGTGGAAGACCTGAGCGTGGTAAAACGAGTCGTGGTACAGAATGTCGCCACGGATGGCGTCGCCGTACTTAATGCGGCAGATCCAATGTCAGCCGCAATGGCGGATATCTGTCCCGGTTCGGTCACCTTTTTTGCAGCCGACCGTCACCATCCGGTGATGGCCGCACACCGTGCACAGGGTCGACGCGTCGTGTATGTCGACGGCGATCAGATCGTGGCATGCGAGAACAAAGTCGAGCAGCGTGTCAATTTGAGTCAAATTCCGATTACCCGCAACGGCGCGATCGGTTTTCAGATTGAAAACGCGATGGCATCCATTGCCGCTGTCTGGGCGCTCAAGGTCGATTGGGACACGATACGTCGCGGGTTGGCTACTTTTGTCAATGATGCGGCAACGGCACCGGGCAGGTTCAATTTCTTCGATTATCGCGGCGCGGCCGTCATCGCGGACTATGGTCATAACCCGGATGCGATACTTGCGCTGATTTCCGCCATTGAAAACATACCGGCTAAAAATCGTATGGTCGTGATCAGCGGCGCTGGTGACAGGCGCGATGAGGATATTCGTCTGCAAACCGAAATTCTGGGCGATGTATTTGACGAGGTTATTCTGTATCAGGATCAGTGCCAGCGCGGTCGTGCGGATGGCGAAGTGTTGAGTTTGCTCAGGCAAGGCCTCGTGAATGCCAAACGCGTGAAAACAAGCTGCGAAATCAACGGTGAGTTTCTGGCCATCGATACTGCATTATCTCGTCTGCAAGCCGGTGATTTATGCCTGATCCTGATTGACCAGGTTGATGAGGCTTTGGCACATATTGCTCAACGGATTTCAGAGGCATAAGGCAATAGTTGATGTTGCCCGGATGGTGTGAAATTCAAACCCACATGCCATCCAGGCAATTTCCATAAATGATCAACGACGGGTACGCACTCAGGTTGTAATTACATATCTGATAAATGCCGATCGGCGAGTTTGCCATCTGGCACATGCAATTGTCCGATTACCTCAAACAGGGCGCTATCCAGCGAGAGCAAGGCTAACTCTGGTAACGCCTGCAGTGCTTCCGGCAATATTCCCTCAGCCGGGCCGGGTGCATTTTTTAAAAGCAGGGTAGCGTCTTCGGTTATACACAAACCCACGCGACGCTGATCTTCTTTACTGCGCTGCTTGTTGATCAGTCCGCGCGTGACCAGTTTCTCAACAAGGAGGCTACAGGTAGACTGGTGTATTGACAGACGTTCAGCCAGTACAGACACTCCTACTCCGGGTGTTTTTTCCACTTCCTGGAGTATCCATAACTGTGATCCAGTCACTCCGCAACTTTGCTCAATATCTCGAAATTGCTGTCGAATCGAGCCGTAAATGATGCGAAATTTTTTGAGTACCTGAAGCGAAAGTTGATCTTTTTTACTTTTTTCCAATTGAAATCCTTCGGTTTTATGTGGCTTGCGAGCTTCGTGATGGATTATATGCCTTGCTATTCGGATATATAATATACATATTTGTATAAATATAATTGATGGGTGTAAAAAGTTCAGTTGCCAATTTATTTCAATGTTTAATTGATGAATCAAGCAAGCAAACAAAACTGACGACTTTGCGGCGCCAGCCTGTTAACGGTGTTGGATTTGGTTATTGAGTGCGCTCTGCTTTAAATTTGGCCGCTATATTATTTCAAACGCTAACAGAACCGCGCAGGCACCCAGTTCCAGCAGGCCAAGCATAAAAAACTGGTCAGCATATTTCTCCAGTTTGAGCGACTTTAAACCACGCATCGAAGTGTAGGATAGTACGGTGCTGAATGTAAAAATCAATGCATCAACAGCCAGAAGTTTATCCAGCAGAGAACCTACGTGACCAATCGGCATCACCTTCACCAAAGAAATAACGGTCAAGCACACACCTACCAATTGAGCTGATGTGGTCAGAATATGTTGGGATAAATCGTTGTTGCGTTCAGATGCTCTCAATTAGTTGATCCTCAAAAATTTATTGCAGTATTTGTTTCGAGTCAGTCAATGAGCGTGCTCTGCCCGTTTTTCTTCGATAAATCGATCTTTATTGAAACCGATAATCGCCAGCAGGGCACCTGAGTAAATAAACGTGGACAGAAGAACCACCCCAATCACTACGGCCTTGAACATTTCAAGATGCTGAAAGGTCGGTGGAATCATGGTCAGCATCACGATGGACAAGCCTCCCTTGATGCCAGCAAAGGTCAGAACACCCCACCAGCGGAAGCTGACGTTGATCATCTTATCGGTCTTATTGGTGAGCCACGCAAACAGCCCCATCATCACGGCACGTATCAGTGTGGTGGCTGCGAACATCACCAGAATTTCGATTTTGTATTGGAGCAGCAGACTCAGATCTATCATTTCCGCCATCGCGACGAAAAGAATGGTGTTGGCTACCAGCGCCAGCAACTGTACATCCTCTTTGGTGCGCAGGTGACGCTCACGTTCTTCTATCGTGGCCTTGATGCGACTGAGCATCTTTTGTATCACACTGGAAGAAGTGGATACGCTCACCGCCTCAAGTTGCAATTCGGCTTCATCTTTATCAAGCTGATCATTTTCATCAGCAATCGCCTGTGTCATAACATGCTGTACGGTGATGGTGGCAAAGATACATGCCAGAATGCCGGATAAATGCAGGTGCGAATGAGCACCGAACAGATTTAACAGTGTGTAGAAATGCTCTGCAAATTCGAAAGAAGCGTAGCCTGTAATGATCAGCACCATCATTTCTGCGATACGATTCTCGGTGGTTTTCATGATTGCCAGACCGATGAAACCGATCACGACACCGACAGCCAGAGAACCGAAAATGACGGCGCTGCTGATTTCAATAATGTAGGGGACGGTGATCTCGGCCCCATCCAAGGCATATAAGCCGACGAAGACAAAGACGATCAGCGCAGTTGCATCGTTGAACAGACTCTCACCTTCGGCCAGCACTTTCAGACTGTGTGGTAATTCAAACTTTGAGAAGATGCTGACCACGGATACCGGGTCGGTTGCCAGCACCATGGCAAACAGCACGATTACTGCAGCAAAGGATAAGTTGTAGGCGGAAAATAGCCAGCCGGAGAGCAGCACTGCCATGCCGACAGACAGGATGACGGCCACTACGGCAAGGTACAGCAGACTGATACCATGTTCCTTCAGGTCTGCAAGTCGGAGTTCAAGTGAATCGGAAATTAGCAGCACCGGCAGCAAGAAAATAACCAGCGTCGCAAAATGTTCTGAGTCCCCAGTCAGAACAGGTACCTGCTCAAATCCGTAATGCGCTGCGAATGAGAGCGCGATTAAGCCCAATGGAGACGGAATGCTGAGTTTATCTTCGAGTTGCAGTGCCAGATAAAGAATGCTGGCTAGCATCAACAGGGTTACGATCATCTTATTTCTCCGTCAAAGTTGTTATCGCTGTTTTGTTTCTTATATAGAAAGTGACGAGGGAGATAGGTCTGTCAGTTTGACGGTTGTTGAACCGATTTGTAACTTTCCTAGTGTGTCTTCAATACTGTCCAGAATACGAGTAAATAGCATAAAGAAGGGTAAAAACCAGACGGGTTGGTTCGCAGGTTTGGCGAATCCTGCAACGACCCAGATGCGCAATAAGAATACCCCGATCAGGCTATGATGGTAAGCCTTTTTCAGTCGGGGTACACACGCGAAAGCTAGGAGCAACCCCATTTTTGTCCTGCCCTGCATAGAGCGTCATGTGCGGATAAGGAATCTCGATGCCTTTGGCATCAAAGGCATCTTTCAGGCGACGCAGAAACTCACGACGCACTCCCCACTGTTCGAGCGCAACGGTTTTAAAGCGACAGCGCAGAATCACTGCAGAATCGGCCCAGTCTTGCACGCCGGCGATATCGATGTCTTCAAGAATTTTAGGTCCGACAGTCGCATCGTTTCGCATCGCCTTGCTGACTTCCCGCATGACTTCGTACGCCTCTTCAATACTTTCTCGGTACGCGATGCTCACGTCAATTACCCCGAACGCATAGCCGCGCGATTTGTTGGTGACTGTCGTGATCAGACCATTCGGAATATAGTGGACATTTCCATCGTAGTCTCGTAAACAGACATAACGCAGCGTCACATCTTCCACCAGCCCGCCTTTGTCACAGACTTCCACGACATCCCCCTGGCGAATCTGGTTCTCAATCAGCAGAAAAAAACCGTTAAAATAATCCTTGACCAGACTTTGTGCACCGAAGCCTATTGCAATGCCCATTACACCTGCGGCACCTAGAATCGGTGCAATAGATATGCCGAATTCGCTTAATGCCAACATCCCAGTCACCAGGGAAATCACCACAGTGGCGACATAACGGAATACGCGCGCCAGTGTTTCGATGCGACGACCTTCTTCAGCTGAATCTGAATGCGAGTTCATGTAATTGCGGAACACGCGCGTGAGTTTGCGGGACAGGCGCAACAGCAGCCAGCCCAGTACAAGTATGACGGCGACGTGCAGCAGTTCTTTGGGAATTTCCAGATTGCCTAAAATTTTTAGCATTGAGTCATTTTTTGTGCAGGATAAGTTGAGTGGATGTTTTTTCCATCTTTTAAAGCATGCTAGATACTGATTTGATAATTAATCCGTCAGCCAGTAACAAGTAAGGGCAGGGACGATGAACTCATCGCTTTCTATCGTGATGCGAGTACCTGAACAGATATCCTTCATGCTATTTTGCTGAAAAAAACCGTTAGCTCTTAGTGTGTCGATCTGCAATGATTGTGCTTCGAGATTGAAATTGCCAACGACCAAAACTCTGTTGCGTGAGTTTTGCTGATCTGTTCTGGAAAAAACCAATAGATTTCTGTTATCCGAAGGCAAGAGCTGACGATTATCAAAGTCTGCAAATGCTGTCGTCTCTTTGCGCAGTGAGATCATTTTTTTCAGACCGCCGAATATCCTGCATTCCACCGTACCTGTCTGATGGCGGCGTTCCGCCTTGTTCCAATCAAGATGAGAACGGTGCATCCAGCGATTGTCATCGCGCTTTGAGGGGTCGGCAAGATATTCGATGCTGTTGAGCATGCCAATCGCATCGCCGTAATAGAGAAGCGGTATTCCTCCGAAGGACAGAATCATGCTGTGCAGTAAAATGATAGTTTTTATTGCATTGTCGATTGCCTGTTCATTGCCGCATTCCAGCGCGGCTTCCAGTCCGACCAGAGATGCGAGTGATCCTGAAATACGCGTATCGCCAGTCTTTGGATTCTCGCCAAAAGGCAAGCCTCGTGCGTTGGAATCAGAAAATTTTCCTGTGAAATAGTCGATCAGGAAATGCCGGTGTTGTACGGGGTCACTGCCAATCGCGCGAATATCGCTGTCATCAAAGCCCAGACCAATGTCGTCGTGGCAGCGCACATAATTGAGCCAGGTTGCCCGCTCGAGCTTGTAGGGTAGATTTTTTATCCCCTGATTGAGCAGCGCTGCATTCTTGGTCGCGACTGCATCCCAGAGCAAGGCCATGAAGGTGGCGTTGTAGGCAATCTCACACTCCTTGGCATTGATCGCATCTTCGCCAAAATATTTGGCAATCTCACCGGGCGAGACGATGGCTTCTGCAATGAACAGTACGCCCGGGGCTGTGACCTGACAGCAGTCTTTCATCAGTTGAAGTATGAGATGTGCCTCCCGCTCGTTCTGGCACACGCTGCCGATCTTCTTCCAAAGGAACGCCACCGCATCGAGGCGCAGGATGTCGGCGCCCTTATTAGCCCAGAACAGGATGATGTCGATCATTTCAATCAGTACGGCCGGATTTCGGTAATTCAAATCCCACTGATAGTTGTTAAATACCGTCATCACCCACTTACCCATGGCGTCATCCCAGGTAAAATTCCCAGGAGCGGTCGCAGGGAAAACCTCTGGCATGGTTTCTTCATAAATATCAGGTAGCTCGCGATTATCGAAGACGAAGTAGTAATCCTGATACTTTTTGTTGCCTTCACGAGCCAGTCTCGCCCATTCGTGCTCGTTTGAGGTGTGGTTTACCACCACA
>JBBRBS010000123.1:0-7018 GCA_038205615.1 Burkholderiales bacterium
GGCGTCGGCACCTGCGGCAAGGAAGGCCAGAGCGTGCCTGTCGGTGTCGGCCAACCGACCGTGCGTATCGACGGGCTGACGGTAGGCGGCACGGTTTAAATCGTATTTTTTAGAATTGTATATCGGAGTCACAATTATGAATGCACCCATTTCGCTCAGAGAAATTCCCCACACCAACATCTTCCGCAAAGGCGACGTCTTCGTGTTGTTCGGCGAACTGTTCGGGCGTGGCTATGCCAACGGCCTGATCAACGAGGCAAAGAAATCCGGCATGACCATCATCGGCATCACGGTCGGCCGACGCGACGAGAACAACGCACTGCGCGCACTGACCAGTGAAGAGCTGGCTGAAGCTGAGGCCAATCTGGGCGGCCGCATCATCAACGTGCCGCTGATGGCCGGATTCGATCTGGATGCCCCGGCAGGCGAACCCACCCCGACCGATCTGCTGGCCGGCATGACGCTCAAAAGCTGGCAGGAGGATAAACTCAACTGGGCGCATATCGAAAAATGCCGCGAAGTCGGCGTTAAACGATTCAAGGATTCCGTAGCCCTCGTCATGAGCGAACTCGATGGCATGATTCCGGACGGATCAAACGCCTTTTTTGCCCACACGATGGCAGGTGGCATCCCGAAGGTCAAAGTATTCCTGGCGATCGCCAACCGCATTTACAAAGGGCGCGGCGAGCGTTTCATGTCCTCCCGCGCACTGTTGGACAGCGATCTTGGCCGTCTGATCCTGATGAATTTCGATGAAGTCACGGCCAACACCTTCCAGTACCTGATCGAGGGCAGCGCCAGTATTCGCGCAAGACTGGAAAAAACCGGTGGTCAGGTGCGCTACACCGCCTACGGCTACCACGGCACCGAGATCCTGATCGACGGCAAGTACCAGTGGCAGACCTACAGCAACTACACGCAAGGACAGGCCAAGATGCGCCTGGAAAATGTGGCCAAAAACGCATGGGCCAAAAATATTAAAGCCACCGTTTACAACTGCCCGGAGATTCGAACCAATTCGTCCGACATCTTCGCAGGCGTCGAACTGTCGCTGTTCCCGCTGCTCAAGGCGCTGAGACAGGAAAACGGCGGCGCGTGGGCAGAGCAACAGTGGCAAGCCTGCCGTCCATTATTGCAGGAGGGCATTACGCTCGAAGCGCTGTTGCAGAAAATCGAAGACTACAACACCAGCTCCGTGATGAAAGAATTCCGCAATTTCGCAGCCTGGCCGATGGACAATTCCGAAGCATTGGCCGAGTTGATGATAGGCACCTCGGATGAAATCATCCAGATGCATGTGGATCGAAAAGAGCTGGTTGTAGGTGTCCTGAGCGCGCTGGTACTGGAAGGCACAGGGCCGCTGATGTTCTACGAGACCTCCAATCCGGCCGGGCCCGTGCTCTGGCTCAATCACGACATCATCGCCAAACAGCTCAATGCGACGCACAACGCATAATAGCTGGTAGCTACTGGCTACTGGCTACTGGCTAAATATAATATTCAAACACAGGCAGATGATATTGATTAAAAAAGTTGGTTTAGGGATCGCCATCCTCGCCATGTCGTTCGGCTGCGCGGCAAGCGAGGATTTCAAACAATGCCGCGAGGTGTTTGCCAACGGCAACCCGCCGGTCATCCGGCACCAGGAAACATTGCAGCCGCGCGCCCTTTGCTTTAATGCATTCGCCGTGTTGCATTCTGGCAAAAGTCATACGCCGGTTTATGTCGCCGAGCGGCTCAACAATGCGATATTGCAGGACGCCAAAAGTCACCAGCGAACCAACAAGTTCTTCGCGGATGCCCGGCTGCCTATGGCTGAACGCGCCGAACTGGATGATTATCGCGGCTCCGGATTTGATCGCGGCCACATGGCACCGGCGGGCGACATGTCAACCGATGAGGCGATGGCGCAGAGTTTTTCACTGGCCAACATGGTGCCGCAGTATGCGATCAATAACCGCAAGTCCTGGGCCAGCATCGAGAAGGCCACCCGCAAATATGTGATGCGCGCGGCAGGGGACGTTTACGTGATCACCGGCCCCGTGTTTGACGGCACACCGCCCACCATCGGCGCCAACCGTGTCTGGGTGCCGCAGCATCTGTTCAAGCTGGTCTACGACCCGTCAACCCGTCGCAGCTGGGTGAACTGGCTGGATAACACGGATGAGGCAAGAGTCGGGCAGCCGATCAGCTATCAGGAGCTGGTGAAACGAACCGGCATCGAATTTCTGCCGGCAAAATCCTGAGTCAAGATGCTGGATGCTGGATGCTGGAAGATATTGCAGGCTATTTTTCCAGATAATCGACCAGCACACCGCTGGTGTGGCGCAGTCGCTGGCTGATCAGTTGTGAGATTTTCAGCAGCAGTTTGACCGCCAAAGCCGGCTTGTCCTGCGTGATCGACATGAAACTGTCCTGTGTCAGAACGGCCAGTACCGCAGGTTCCATCACGACTGCCGTGGCTGAACGGGCTTCGCTGTCGACCATCGCCATCTCGCCCAGACTGCGCCCCGCATAAACAGTCGCAACTGTTTTATCCTCGTGCTGCATATCCTGCTTGCGAATATCGAGCCGGCCTTGCAGCACGACACACATGAAATTGCCCTGATCGCCTTCGCGAAACAACACGGTTCCGGGAGTTGCACGATACAACTGAATATAGGCCGACAGCGCTTCAATCTGTGCCCACTCAAAATCTCTGAACATCAGCGCGCCATCCAGCATAGCGCTGATCTCGCCCAGGGGAATCACGTTCGCGCCTAATGGCTCAAGTAGGGCTAGTGAAGGTTTTTGCATGTTGAGTGTCATAATCAATTCAGTTGGTGCGCCCGAAGCGATGAATCCGGGCATTTTAATGCTGCGTATTCTACTGCCCTGACCGACATGACGCACCATCAATTTAATTTCAACCCCTCTTGCAGATGAACATGTCACTACTCAGGCAAGCGGCAACCGCTCATCTCACGGTATAATTACCGCGCTATGCAGATACTACGCGGACTTTATTCCCCTGATAACCAGCCTGTCGCCCTCACTATCGGAAACTTCGATGGTGTGCACCTGGGTCACCAGACCTTGCTCAGCGAGCTGAAAACATCGGCCAGCGCGCGCGGACTGCCGACGGCCGTGGTGATTTTTGAACCGCATCCCCGCGAATTTTTCGCACCTCAATCGGCACCGGCCCGACTGAGCAGCCTGCGTGAAAAGCTGGATCTATTGGCCCAACTGGGCATAGACCGCGTGCATGTATGCCGCTTCAATGCCGGATTTGCGCAGATGACGGCGACGGATTTTATCCGCACATTGCACGAAAAACTGATGGTGAAGTACGTGCTGATCGGCGATGACTTCCGTTTCGGCAGCGAACGCGCCGGAGATTTCGCGCTGATGGAAAACGCAGGTTTGCAGCATGGTTTCCATGTGCGTGCGGTACAGAGCGTGATGCATGATGGCGTGCGAATTTCCAGCACGGCGGTTCGTGCGGCGCTTGCGGCAGGGCAAATGCGCCGCGTACAGGATTATCTCGGCCGTACGTACAGCATATCGGGGCGCGTTGTGCATGGCGATGGCGTGGGCAAAAAGCTGGGCTACCCGACTGCGAATATCCAGTTAAAGCACAACCGCCCGCCGCTGTCCGGCATCTTCGTAGTCGAGGCGCACGTGACAGGCCTGGGCATTTTGCAAGGCGTCGCCAGTCTGGGGGTGCGCCCCACGCTGAAACACGATGCAAAACCGATACTCGAAGTACATCTATTTGAATTTAAACAAGATATTTACGGCAAGACGATGCGCGTTGAGTTCCTGCAAAAACGCCGCGATGAACAGAAATTTCCCGATGTGGGCGCATTGACGCGACAAATCGCGTTAGATGTAGAAAATGCAAAGAAATGGTTCGAACAACATGACTGATTATAAGAAAACACTGAATCTCCCCGACACTGCCTTTCCGATGCGCGGTGACATGGCCAAACGCGAGCCGCAAATGCTCTCCCGATGGCAGGAGGCGCGGCGCTATCAGAAGATACGTGCAGCGAAACTGGGACTGCCTAAATTTATTCTGCACGACGGTCCGCCGTATGCGAACGGCGACATCCACATCGGTCATGCGGTGAACAAGATCCTCAAGGACATCATCATCAAGAGCAAGACGCTCTCGGGTTTTGATGCTCCCTACGTGCCAGGCTGGGATTGCCACGGGTTGCCGATCGAGTTGATGGTCGAAAAGAAGCACGGCAAGGCGATTCCACCTGCCGAGTTCCGCAAACTGTGCCGTAGCTACGCGGCTGAGCAGGTCGAACGCCAGAAGAAGGATTTCATCCGTCTGGGCGTACTGGGCGACTGGGACAGACCTTATCTGACCATGGATTACAAGGTCGAGGCCGACATCATGCGCGCCATCGGGCATATTCATGATCGCGGCTACCTGTATCAGGGCTACAAGCCGGTCAACTGGTGTCTGGATTGCCAGTCTGCGTTAGCCGAGGCGGAGGTCGAATACGAAGACAAGACGTCAAGCGCGATCGATGTGGCCTTCGAAGTGAAAGACAACATCACGTTGGCTCGCGCCTTCGGCGTGTCGCTGCCGGGCTCGGCAAAAGTATCTGCGGTGATCTGGACCACCACGCCGTGGACCCTGCCCGCCAACCAGGCCGTCAGCGTGCATCCCGATTTCGAATATAGCCTAGTCAGGACCGGCAAGGGTTATTTGCTGCTCGCCTCCGAACTGGTGGACAGTTGCCTGGAACGCTACGAGTTAAGCGGCGAGACGGTCGGCACCTGTAAAGGTGCGGCTCTTGACTTGCTGCCACTACAACATCCGTTCCAGGATCGCATCGTACCCGTCATCTGCGGTGAGCATGTTACTGCGGATTCCGGTACGGGCCTTGTGCATACGGCGCCGGCACACGGTCTGGACGATTATTTCGTCGGCCAGAAATACGGCCTGCCGACCGACAATCCGGTAGGCGACGACGGCAAATTTCTGGCGGCCGTACCACCGGTCGGCGATGTGGCGCTGGCGGGCGTGTTCGTGTGGAAAGGAAACGACATCGTGTTGCAGGCGCTGGAAGCCTCCGGCCATTTGTTGTGTCTGAAAAAAGTGCAGCACAGCTATCCGCATTGCTGGCGCCACAAGACGCCAATCATTTTCCGCTCAACACCGCAGTGGTTCATCGGCATGACCCAGCAGGCGCATGGCAGTGATGCCAGCCTGCGCGATCTGGCGAACAAGGCCGTCGACGAGACCGCCTTCTTCCCTTCATGGGGACGCGCGCGTCTGGAGGCGATGATCAGAAACCGTCCGGACTGGTGCGTATCGCGCCAGCGCAACTGGGGCGTACCGATGCCGTTCTTCGTACACAAGGAGACGGGCGAGCTGCATCCCAGAACACCCGAGCTGCTGGAGCAGGTCGCGCTGCGGGTCGAACAGGACGGCATCGAAGCCTGGTTCAGCCTGAACTCGGTCGATCTGATCGGCAATGATGCCGAGCATTACAAGAAACTCACGCACACGCTGGACGTGTGGTTCGATTCCGGCACAACTCATGCCTCCGTTTTGCAAAGACGCGACGAACTGCACTCGCCGGCGGATCTGTATCTGGAAGGCTCCGACCAGCATCGCGGCTGGTTCCAGTCCTCGTTACTCACCGGCTGCGCAATCAATGGCCGCGCGCCTTACAATGCCCTGCTCACGCACGGCTTTGTGGTGGACGGCAACGGCCACAAGATGTCCAAATCCAAGGGTAACGTGATCGCGCCGCAGAAGATATTCGACACGCTGGGTGCGGACATTTTGCGTCTGTGGACGGCGTCGACCGACTATTCCGGCGAGCTGACCATCTCGGATGAAATCCTCAAACGCGTGGTGGAAAGTTATCGCCGCATCCGCAATACGTTAAAATTTCTGTTGGCGAACATTTCAGATTTTGACGTGGCGCGAGATGCCCTGCCAATCGAAAACTGGCTGGAGATCGACCGCTACGCGCTGTATATGACGCAGAAGCTGCAAGACGGTGTGCGCGCCGATTACGAAAAATATGAATTCCATCTGGCTGTGCAGAAACTGCTGGGATTCTGTTCGGAAACACTGGGCAGTTTCTATCTCGACATCCTGAAAGATCGCCTGTACACATCAGGCGAAAATTCAATCGCACGCCGCTCCGCACAGAACGCGCTGTATCACATCACCCAGACACTGACGCGACTGATCGCGCCGATCCTGAGTTTCACCGGCGAAGAAGTATGGACGGTATTGTCCGGGAACGCGGATGTCAGCGTGTTCGAGGGCGCATGGCATGAGTTGCCGGATGCGCAACTGGAAGCAGATGCAATCAGCAGTTGGCTGATCATCGAAGCCTGGCGAGTCCGTGTCAACAAGCAACTGGAAGAAGCGCGCAGCGCCGGGTTGATCGGCTCGGCGCTTGCAGCCGAAGTGGACGTGTTCGCATCGGGTGAAGATTATGAGGCGCTGGCGCGCCTAGGCGATGACCTGCGTCTGGTGTTGATCACCTCGCGCGCCACCGTACACCGTGTCGCGTCGGTTGAAGAGCAACACATCGACGTGTCAGTCAGCCTGCACGACAAGTGCGAACGCTGCTGGCATTACCGTGAAGACACAGCATCGGACGAGCAACATCCGACCCTGTGCGGCCGCTGCGTGAGCAACCTGTATGGAGCGGGTGAATCGAGGCGCTATGCTTAAACGCTGGCTGGGACTCGCCGGTCTGGTCATTGCACTCGATCAGATAAGCAAGTTATTGATTATAAATACCTTTTCTAATTTCGAGAGCATCAGGATACTCAGCGTATTTGATCTGACCCGGCTGCATAACGCGGGGGCGGCTTTCAGCTTCCTGAGCGATGCGGGTGGCATGCAGCGCTGGCTGTTCACGGCAATCGCAGTCATCGCGGCCGTGTCTATTACCTGGTTGCTGCGCAAGCATTCCGGCGAAATTATCTTCGCACTGGCACTGAGCCTGATACTGGGCGGCGCACTGGGCAACCTGATCGATCGTATCGC
>JBBRBS010000124.1:0-6929 GCA_038205615.1 Burkholderiales bacterium
GGTAATCGCGCGGCAGTCGAGCGCGGCATGGAGCTTGCCAAGGCTAAAGGCGCCAAGCGCGCGATCATGTTGCCGATGAGCGTGCCGTCGCATTGCAGTCTGTTGAAGGGCGCGGCGGAGCAGTTGCGCACCTACCTTGCCGATGTCGCTATTGCTGCGCCGGTCATTCCGGTGTTGCATAACGCGGATGTCGCGGCTTACATTGATGGCGATCGTATCCGCGATGCGCTGGTGCGCCAGTTGTATTCTCCGGTGCGCTGGGTCGAAACCGTTCTTGAGTTCGGCAAACAGGGCATCACGCATAACATCGAATGCGCGCCGGGCAAGGTTCTGGCTGGCCTCAACAAGCGCATCGATTTGAGCCAGCAGGCATCAGCCATCAACGATGGCGCAGCCCTGACACTGGCTTTGACTACTTTTGCATAAGGAACGGAACATGACATTACAAGGACAAATCGCACTGGTGACCGGTGCATCTCGCGGCATCGGCCAGGCTATTGCACTGGAACTGGGTCGTCAGGGCGCGACCGTGATTGGTACGGCCACCAGCGACAATGGGGCAGCCACGATCAGCGATTATCTGGCAGCGGCAGGCATCAAGGGGCAGGGCTATGCGCTGAACGTCAATGATGTTGCGCAGACCGAGCTTGTGCTGACTGAGTTGCGTGCACAGTATGGTGAGATTTCGATATTGGTAAATAACGCCGGTATCACCCGCGACAACCTGTTGGCGCGCATGTCGGACGATGAATGGGATGATGTCATCGCGACAAATCTCAAATCGGTGTTCCGTTTATCCCGCGCCGTTTTGCGCGCGATGATGAAGGCCCGGACGGGGCGTATCATCAGTATCTCTTCTGTTGTCGGCAGCATGGGCAACCCGGGGCAGGCCAACTACGCCGCGTCCAAGGCCGGCATGATCGGTTTCACCAAGTCGCTGGCTCAGGAGATCGGCAGCCGCAACATCACCGTGAACTGCGTATCTCCAGGCTTTATCGACACCGACATGACTCAAGGTTTGGGCGAGGAACAACGCGCCCAGTTGATCCAGCATGTGCCGCTCAAGCGTCTGGGGCAACCTGCCGATATCGCAGCGGCGGTGGGCTTTCTGGCAGGTCCCGGTGCGGCTTATATCACCGGCGTCACGCTGCATGTGAACGGCGGGATGTACATGGAGTAAATGGTAGCTGGTAAGTTTTGGAGTGGTAGTTCAGTTGGTTAGAATACCGGCCTGTCACGCCGGGGGTCGCGAGTTCGAGTCTCGTCCACTCCGCCAACATTAAAAGCCGTTGAGAAATCAACGGCTTTTTTCATCACTATGAACAATGCGACAATCATGTGCATTGCACTAAATTTCACCTCCATTGATCCGATCAAGGCGCTGTTCTGGCGCGCGGTCATCAACGGCGGCGTCGCTGTGACGATCATGGTTGTGATGATGCTGATGGCGGTGCGATTGGATATCTGGGCCCATTTGTCATCTCGCTCTGGCTGAAGGTTTGAAGCTGGCTTGCAACCGGTGTCATGGCAATCTTTGTACTCGCCACAATAGTAACAGATGGAATTGAATAGCCTGGGGTAGCCGGGGTCAGCACTGCATGCAATAATTCGCAGGGCAGGTTCAGAGTTGTAGAATCAGTTGTTTAGTCAAGGTGATGCGCTCTTCGCGTACAATCCACAGCCCAGTGCGCCGCCGAAGGTAGTTCGCTATAAAGTCTGACGAAAGAAAATATGCTCCCCTATAAACTGATCGATACCGCAACCTGGGCGGGTATAACTCTGCGCTTATACCAGCGCGGCGACGAGTTCTCTATCCGCGTGGATAAGGCGGGCGAGCTGATGAACAGTCGTGCGCACCACTCGGAGGATGTGCTGGCGGAGTTGGCATGCAAGATGATTGGCGGACGCGAAAAACCTCACCTGCTGGTGGGGGGGCTCGGAATGGGTTTTACACTGGCGGCCGTGTTATCCCACACGGGGCCGGATGCGCGGGTCACGGTGTCTGAATTAATACCTGCGGTTGTGCGCTGGAGCCGTGACTACATGGGCAGTCTTGCCGGTTTTCCGCTTAATGACGCGCGTGTTCAGGTGCAAGAGCTGGATGTCGGACTGGTGATGCAGGAGCATAAAAACTTTGATGCCATCATGCTGGATGTAGATAATGGCCCGAGTTCATTCACGCATGATGACAACAACGCGTTATACAGTTCGCGCGGGCTCAATCGTGCCTTTAATGCGCTAAAAGCCGGTGGCGTACTCACCGTCTGGTCAGCGACCACGGACCCCGAATTTACCCGGCGCATGGTGAAGGCAGGTTTCGAGGTGACAGAGCAGCGTGTAGGTTCTCACACATCGAAACGTGGCAACCGACACAATATCTGGATCGGTGTTCGGCCCGGCAGCTAGCGCGGGGTCGGGTTTTCAGCCACGCATGCCGGCAGACTCATGGGTATTCCAACGTCGATACCGATTTTGATCGAATGACTGAATTTCTTTTGAGTGCGAAAGTGGACACAGGTGGTATCTACTTCCGCTTATACTTGCCACACCGATAATCGTTTAGAAACCGCCATGCTGCTCAATTGCGTTGCCTACCAGAATGGCGTCAAGCTCGCCGAGCTTGCCATCGAAGAAATTAGTGATTACCTTGAACGGGGCGATTGTTTCGTTTGGGTTGCGCTGAAGGATACGACAGAGGCTGAACTCGAACAAATGCAGGAAGAATTCGGCCTGCACGATCTGGCTATCGAGGATGCGCGCCACGGACATCAGCGCCCCAAGGTCGAGGAATACGGCAGCACGCTGTTTGTGGCGATGCATCTGGTGGAGATTGTCGATGGCGAAATGAGGGTCGGTGAGGTCAATGTCTTCGTCGGGACTAATTTTATCCTATCCATCCGCAACCGCAGCAGCCAGAATTTTCTGGGCGTGCGCGAACGGTGTGAACGTGAACCGGAGTTGCTGCAACTGGGCTCAGGTTTTGTGCTTTATGCCTTGATGGACGCCGTGGTGGATGGTTATTTTCCGTTGATCGACGCGCTGGAAATGCAACTGGAGTCCATCGAAGAACACCTGTTCGACAAGGGAACCGCACTGAGCAATATTGCACAGCTCTATGAGCTCAAGCGCAAGACCTCCGTGCTCAAGCATGCCGCAATGCCGCTGATGGAAGCAACTGCAAAGCTGCATGGTGGGCGAGTGCCACCAGTTTGCATCAGCACTCAGGAATACCTGCGTGACGTATTTGACCATCTGGCGCGTATCAATACCAAGATCGATGCGGTGCGCGACACGATTACGACCGCAATTCTGGTCTGCCAGTCCACCGTCTCCATCGAGCAAAACGAAGTTAACAAACGCCTGGCTGCCTGGGCCGCTATCTTTGCAGTTGCGACGGCCTTTGCCGGGATCTGGGGCATGAACTTCCAGCACATGCCCGAATTGAAACTGGAGTACGGCTATCCGATGGCCTTGCTGATGATCACGACGATTTGCGGAATTTTATATCTTCGTTTTAAGCGTTCCGGCTGGCTGTAGTTTTTTAACGCTGTCGGTCCACTCCTGTATCAGACTGAATCCCACAGCAAGCAGCGTTGGCCCTATGAAAACACCGACGAAGCCGAAGGTGAACACGCCGCCCATCACACCGAACAGAATCAGCACGAAGGGCATCTTGCTGCTGCGACTGATCAGCAATGGCTTGACCACGTTGTCCACGCCGCTGATCAGGAACAAGCCCCACAGCAGCATGAAAACGCCCCATCCGGCATCGCCCTGAAAGAACAGCCACAGTGATGCGGCGCCCCAGATCAGCGGAGGACCAACCGGGATCAGGGAAAACAGGAAAGTCGCAACACCCAGCAGCAGTACGGCCGGCACACCCGCGATCGCGAAACCGATTGTGGCCACGAAACCCTGCGCCAGACCGGTTCCCAATAGTCCGTACATGACACCGCGCACGGTGCTATTGATGATGCCGAGCATATTTTTCGCGTAGGTTCCTAGCAATCTGTCCGCCGCTACATCGATAAAACGCATCAACGCTGCGCCATCGCGATAGAAGAAGAAGCAGACGAAGGCGGCCAGACTCATTTGCATGACGCCCTGTCCGAGCAGGATTCCGCCGGCCAGCAGATATTCTCTGGCAGGTTCCAGCATCCGTCTCGCCAGCGCTAACATTTCATTCCGGTTGGTGGCAATCAAGTGCCAATATGCATCGAGAGAGGCACCTGCGACGGGTATTTTGCCAAGCCAGGCCGGGGGTGCTATTTCGCCGGCTTCAACCGCCTGTTTGGCGCTGTTGTACAGGGCGGTAACGTCGTCGCTCAGGCTGTATGCCGCCAGTGCCAGCGGCAGGATAACCAGCAGTGTCAGCGACAGCGTCATCGTGAACGCGGCCGCGTTTCGTCTGCCTTTCATGCGGCGCAATAACCAGTGATACAGAGGCCAGGTCGAGATACACACCACGGCGGCGAGCATCATCGCGGCCAGAAACGGCCTCAGCACCAGGAAGCAACCGGCCACCAGCACAAACATCACGGCAAGCTGGGCTAAATATTCGAAGCGTTTTTCCACGAGTGATACCTCTTCATGACGCTGGGAATAAAAAACAGCACATCAGCCAGGGTAATCAGCCCAGATAAGCTGCGATTACACGCTCATTTTGATTCAGTTCGGCAGGCGTGCCTTCGACCGCGATGCGACCCCGTTCCATCACGTAGGCATAGTCTGCCACTTCCAGTGCGCTCTTGGCGAATTGCTCGACCAGCAACAGCGTGATGCCAGCCTCTTTAAGTCTGCGGATGATGCCAAAGACTTCCTGAACGATGACAGGCGCGAGGCCCATGGAAGGTTCGTCCAGCAGGATCACCTTCGGGTTGGCCATCAGTGCGCGGCCTATCGCCAGCATCTGCTGTTCGCCGCCAGACAGCGTGCCGGCAGCCTGTTTTCTGCGCTCCTTCAGGCGTGGAAACAGCTCGTAGATCTTGGCCAGATCCGTCGCCGCCTTGCTGCGGAATCCGAAAAACATCGGCAGGTGATTGTAGGCGCCCAGCAGCAGGTTGTCCTCGACGGACAACGGGCCGAACACCTTGCGGCCTTCCGGCGAGTGAGCCAGACCCAGTTTGGCAATGCGCGATGCGCTCAAACCCTGCACCGGCTTGCCGCCCAGCAGAACCTGCCCCCCGGTCGGTTTGATCATCCCCGAGATGGCGCGCATCGTGGTGGTTTTTCCGGCCCCGTTGGCGCCGATCAATGCGACGACCGTGCCCTGTTTGACATGCAGCGTCGTGCCGACCAGTACTTCACTGGTGCCATAGCCCGCATGCAGATTTTCGACTTGAAGCATTTTAGTCCGTTTCCTTTATTAAGCCGGAACAGCGGCAGGTTCATCCGCCGCGCCTAGGTAGGCCTTGATCACTTTCGGGTCGCGCTTGACTTCATCTGCTGTGCCCTGTGCGATCACTTGTCCGCCGTCGATCACTGTGACCACATCGCACAATTCGCTGACCACATCCATGTGGTGCTCGATCAGGATCGTGGTGATGCCGCGCTGGCGGATCGCCTTGATGATGGCAACCAGCGCGATTGCATCGGGATGGGCTAGGCCCGCTGCCGGTTCATCGAGGATCAGCAGTTCCGGCTTGCGCGCCAGTGCACGGGCAATTTCCAGAAAGCGCTGTGAACCATAAGTCAGATCACGGGCGTGGATACGCGCCTGATCCTGCAAGCCGACCAGCGCCAGCAAGGCCAGTGCATCTGCTTGTGCGCGACGCCCTTCCGCCTTGGACAGACCCAGCAATACCAGCGGCAGCGGAACCTGGAAAGCGCCCTTGAGCGCCAGCATCACGTTATCCAGCGCAGACAACTCGCCGAACAACTGCAAATTCTGGAAGGTGCGAGATACACCGGCACGGGCTACCTTGAACAGGCTGCCTTCGGGCAAAGCCTTGCCCAGCAGCAGCACTTCGCCAGATGTCGGCGCATACAGTCCGGAGATGACATTGACGGCGGTACTCTTGCCCGATCCGTTTGGCCCGATCAGGCCGTGCACGTGACCTTTCCTGACCGTCATGCAAATGCCATCGACGGCTTTGACGCCGCCAAAATAGCGTTTCAGGTCTTTTAATTCCAGCAGCACGCCGTGATCCGACGCTTTGAGCGGCAGTACGTCATCCAGATTAGACGCCGGCGGCAAGGTTGCGGGCGCAATCCTGAACAAACGGGTCAGGTAGCGCGCAGCGAAGCCCATGATGCCATCGGGCAGACCCACCACGACCGAGAACAGCATCAGCGCAAAAATCGCCTTGCGCCAGTTTTCGGTGTTTTCCACCATGAATCCGCCGACTACCAGCAAGCCCATCGCAATGATCGGGGCTAACGCCTGGAAGGGTTGGGTGGTTTTCTTCATCCAGCCGCGTCCGCCGGCGGCGACAGCTAATAATAAGCCTGCCGCAGAAATGATCTCGAACAGCAGGCGGTTGGATAACAGGTTGGGCAGCAGTACGATCAGCGATGCGCCGAAGAAAGCACCCCACAGACTCTTGCGTCCGCCCAGCACCACGCCCAGCAGCAAAATTACCATCAGGTCATAGGTGAAACTTTGCGGTTGCAGATACTGGAAGTTGAATGCGTACAGTCCGCCTGCCAGGCCGCCGAGCGCAGAGCCCAGCGCAAAGCCTGCAACCTTGTGCCGATACGTGCCGACGCCCATCGCATCGGTGGCAATAGGGCTGTCGCGCAAGGCTTCAAAGGCGCGCCCCCATTGGGAGGCGAGCAGATTGCGCATCGCCATCCACACCAGCGCCAGCAGGATCAGGCACAGCCAGTAAAAGCCCGGTGCGTTGAACGCATGGTCAAAAAAGGCGGGGCGGTTCAATGACAGGCCTTGTGCACCGCCGGTCAGTCCGTCCCATTCGTTAAGCACGGTC
>JBBRBS010000125.1:0-6838 GCA_038205615.1 Burkholderiales bacterium
GGTGTATCTCACTTCGCCATCAAAAGTTGGCAAAGACCCCCAGCGAATTGCGCAAGTTACTGGAAAAGTAGGGGAAAAGCAACCCTTGCAGCTGTAGTTGTGTTGAGCCTGGCGGGGTGTGTTGTTATACTGCCTGAATAAAATCTAAATACAGCGGGATGGAGATCAAAATGCAGAATATGGAACAAGCACGCTTCAATATGATTGAACAGCAAATTCGCCCATGTGACGTGTTGGAAGCACGAATTTTGGAGCTGCTCCATCACGTTCGCCGCGAACAGTTCGTGCCGGAGGGGAAAAAGGCCATGGCCTTTATGGATATGGAAATCCCGTTAGGTTACGGCGTGTCGATGTGGCAGCCCAAGCTGGAGGCGCGTGCGTTACAGGAATTGCATCTCGGTCGCCGTGACAGCGTACTGGAAGTGGGCACCGGCAGCGGTTATCTGACTGCATTGTTGTCGGCGCTGGCGGGGCATGTCACTTCGGTCGAAATCGAGCCTGCGCTGAGCGAGATGGCCAGATTGCACTTGCTGCCCTATCACCGCGAGAATGTCACGCTGGAAGTCGGCGATGCATCTCATGGTTGGGGTAATGGTGCGAAATACGATGTGATCGTGCTCACGGGTTCTACGCCTGTGCTGCCGGTGGCCTTCCAGAATAGTCTTAACATCGGCGGTCGGCTGTTTGCGATCGTAGGTGAAGCGCCGGTAATGGAGGCAAAGCTGATCACGCGTGTTGCGGCGGATATCTATGAAACCGTCAATATCATGGAAACCAGTGTTGCACCGCTGCAAAATGCGCAACAACCCAAACAGTTCGTATTTTAACTGGCGCAAAAAGACAGCAACCGATAATATTAGCTAAATCTAATAAACTCTGCGCACATGAAAACTAAAACGATAACTTTATTTTGGGTAGCTGTCTTCAGTGCCTCTGGTTGTGCGCAGGCGGCTGATCTGCTGGATATTTACCGTAGCGCACAGAGCAATGATCCGGTGTATGCAGCCGCGCGTGCCACGCAGCAGGCAGGTCAGGAGAAGCTGCCGCAAGGCCGTTCCTTGCTGTTGCCGAGTGTGAACCTGAGTGCAAACAGCACGATGAACGATCAGACGACGCAGTATCGGGGGGCTTTTCCGATTCCGGGCGCGAGTGGCAATCATCGCTATAACAGCAATGGTTACGGTGTGACGCTGGTGCAGCCCTTGCTGCGTCAGCAAAACTGGCTGGCCTATTCCGAGGCGCAATTACAGGTCGCGCAAACCGATGCGCAATTCAGGGTTGCAGAGCAGGATCTGGTATTGCGCGCAGCCCAAGCCTACTTTGACGTTTTGATCGCACAGGACAGCGTGCAGTTGAGTGAAGCGCAAAAGACAGCCATTTCCGAGCAGCTGGCCCAGGCCCGGCGGAACTTTGAGGTCGGCAGCGCAACTATCACAGATACCCACGAAGCGCAGGCGCGTCATGATTTGACCAGCGCGCAACAGATTGCCGCGCAGAATAATCTGGAAATCAAGCGCAGTGCGTTGCAACAGCTGATCAATGCGCAGCCGCATGAGCTTAGACCGCTAGGCTCGCAGTTCAAGCTCGAAGCGCCGCAACCCGCAGATATGGAAAAGTGGGTCAATGATGCGCAGCTGAACAGTCCGCAACTCGCGATCGCTCAGGCGGGTGTCGAGCTGGCAGAAAAGGAAGTGGCGAGGAATCGCGGCGGACATTACCCCACCGTTGATCTGGTGGCGAATTATTCAAAAAATTCCGCCAACGGCAGTACCTTCGGTGTGGGCAGCGATAGCACAAACAAGAGCGTCGGCGTGCAGCTCAATCTGCCGCTGTTCCAGGGAGGAGCGGTCAATTCCAAGTGGCGCGAGGCGGAAGCCAACAGTGAGCGCGCCCGTCAAGAGCTGGAAAACGCCCGTCGTAACGTCGCACTGCAAACGCGGCAGGCTTATCTCGGCGTGGTGAGCGGGATCGCTCAGGTAAAGGCATTGCAGCAAGCGCTCACTTCAAGCGAGAGCGTACTGGAAGCCAGCCGTCTGGGGCAGGAAGTCGGCGTGCGCACCAATCTGGATGTTTTGAATGCGCAACAACAACTCTACTCGACCCGCCGCGATCTGTATCAGGCCGAGTACAGCTACTTGTTGAGTCAATTGCGCCTGAAAGCCGCGGTGGGATCACTGGACGAAGCGGATCTGGTCAAGGTCAACCAGTCGCTCAACTGATTTCAGCTTGACAGCGTCAGTGTGCGGCTGATTAAATGTGCGTTCATAGACTGAACGCACCCCATGACAGGCGATACTACCAGCTACGGTTTACTTAAAACATTGACAGACAACCCGAGCCTTTCCCAAAGAGATTTGGCGAAATGCTTGGGTGTCAGTCTTGGTAAAGTCAATTACTGCCTGAACGCGCTGGTCGAAAAAGGCTGCCTGAAAGTCGGCAATTTTCGCAACAGCAGCAACAAGCTGGCATATGCCTACCTGCTCACGCCGCACGGAGTAGAACAAAAAGCGCAGATGACATTAGAGTTTTTGCAAAGTAAAATTCAAGAATATGAGCGGTTACGGGCAGAGATAGCCGAGCTTAAGCGCGAAACAGAACAAGTTACGGGGAAAATCTATGAGTAGTGTTTATGCGGTTATTCTCGCCGGAGGCAGCGGAAGCCGCTTGTGGCCGCTATCGCGTCAAAACTTGCCCAAACAATTTTTGGCGCTGGATGGCGATGCAACGATGCTGCAAACAACCATTGACCGGTTGTCACCTGTCATTGCTGTCGAGAATGTGTTGATCGTTACGCAAGAGTCTCATGCGAAGGGCGAGGCTTATCATTCATTGCAGGCTTACCAGTCGCTGTTTGAGCCGGTAGGACGTAACACAGCCCCCGCAATCGCACTGGCAGCGGCTCGTTTGATGACGGATGGTTCGGATCCCATCATGGTTGTGCTGCCGGCAGATCACGTTATTCAGGACGCAGTTGAGTTCAGGGCATGCCTGCAGCGTGCTATTGCAGTCGCGGAAACCGGCAAGCTGGTCACCTTCGGTATTAAGCCTACCCGACCCGATACCGGCTTTGGCTACATTAAAGTCAGGACAGACGTACAAGGATTGAGCCCTCAAGCCTCAGCACTCGGCACTCAGTCCTTAACGCAGCAACTTGGGACGCAGCCTCTTAGCTGTGCGGGGAAGACCCTTGCGGTCTCGGTCCTCAGTTCTCAGTCCAGTGTTCTGGATGTTGAGTGTTTCACCGAAAAACCCGACCACGCGACCGCCGAGCAATTCCTCGCAGGAGGTGGTTATTTCTGGAATTCCGGCATGTTTGTCTGGCGCGCCTCGGTGATACTGGCTGAAATTGAACTGCACTTGCCTGAGGTTTATCGTGTGGTCCAGGCTATTCTTGCCGAGAGCACTATTGAAGGAACTTTTCAGCAGGCTGTAGAGAAGCATTTCGCGGCTATGCCTTCAATCTCAATCGACTACGGGGTGCTGGAGAAATCAAGCCGTGTGTCGTTGATTCCCTGCGATTTCGGCTGGAACGATGTCGGCAGTTGGCATGCCGTGCACGAGATTTCCGCTAAGGATGCCGATGGCAATGTTTTGCATGGGAATGTGATTGCGATTGGCTGCAAGAACAGCCTGATTCGTGCCGAAAAACGTCTGGTGGCGGCTATCGGCATAGAAGACCTTTGCGTGATCGAGACCGCTGATGCCATCCTGATATCCAGAAGCGATCAAACCCAGCGGGTACGGGAAGTGGTGGATGCGTTGCAGGAACGCGGCGCAACTGAACACGTTTGTCATATCAAGGTGAATCGTCCTTGGGGTAGTTACACAGTGCTGGAAGAAGATCCTGAGGGCTTCAAACTGAAACGCATTGAGGTTGCTCCCGGTGCGCGACTCAGTCTGCAAAGTCATGCGCATCGTTCTGAACACTGGGTGGTGGTTTCCGGGATCGCTACCGTCACCAATGGCGAAGAGATCATTACGGTGCAAAAAAACCAGAGCACCTACATACCGATAGGTACAAAACATCGTCTTGAAAATCGTGGCGGTGAGCCATTGCATATAGTCGAAATTCAAGTCGGCGAATATCTGGGTGAAGATGATATTAAACGTTTTGAAGACAATTACGGCAGATAGCCACAAAAGAGGAAATTGTTGAAATGAGTCAAACTAATAAAGTCGCATTGATCACAGGTATCACCGGACAGGACGGCGCCTATCTGGCTGAGTTCTTGCTGAAGAAGGGTTACATTGTGCATGGCGTCAAACGCCGTTCTTCGCTTTTCAACACCGACCGTATTGATCATCTTTATCAAGATCCGCATGTCGATAACGCCAAATTCAAACTACACTACGGCGACCTTACCGATTCCACCAACCTCATTCGAATCATCCAGCAAGTGCAACCGGACGAGATATACAACCTCGCCGCGATGAGTCATGTTGCTGTTTCCTTTGAGACACCCGAATACACCGCCAATGCGGACGGGATCGGCACGTTGCGTATTCTTGAAGCTATTCGCATCCTGGGTCTCGAGAAGAAGACCCGTTTCTATCAGGCGTCGACTTCTGAGTTGTATGGGTTGGTGCAGGAGACACCGCAAAAGGAAACTACGCCGTTTTATCCGCGCAGTCCGTATGCAGTAGCCAAGCTTTACGCCTACTGGATCACGGTGAATTACCGCGAGGCTTATGGCATGTATGCGTGCAACGGCATACTGTTCAATCACGAATCGCCGATCCGCGGTGAAACTTTCGTCACCCGCAAGATCACCCGTGCGCTGGCTCGCATCAAACTTGGCCTGCAAGACAGCCTGTATCTCGGCAACATGGATTCGTTGCGCGACTGGGGCCATGCCAAAGACTACGTCGAGATGCAATGGCTGATGTTGCAACAAGAACAGGCCGAGGATTTTGTGATTGCCACTGGTGTGCAGTACAGCGTGCGCCAGTTTGTTGAAATCGCAGGTAAAGAATTGGGCATCAATATCACATGGAAGGGTGAAGGCGTCGAAGAGAGGGGTTATGATGAGCAAGGGCGCTGCATTGTCAAGGTTGATCCGCGCTATTTCCGCCCCACAGAAGTCGAAACTTTGCTGGGTGATCCAACCAAGGCACATCAAAAATTGGGCTGGAAACCCAAGATCACCTTCCATGAGCTGGTTGCCGAAATGGTGCGGGAAGACTTGAAGGGCGCCGAGCGCGACGAACTGGTCAAGAAGCACGGCTATGCAGCTTACGACTACAACGAATAAACAAGCCTGTTGATGAATAAGAACTCTAAAATATACATCGCGGGCCATCGCGGACTCGCTGGCAGCGCGATTGTGCGTGAACTGCAACGCCAGGGCTACACCAACCTTGTGACACGCACTCATGCTGAGCTGGATCTGGAAGATGCTGCAGCAACGCAGAGGTTCTTTGAACAGGAACGGCCAGGATTGGTGTTTCTGGCTGCGGCTCGTGTCGGCGGTATTCATGCTAACAACACGTATCCGGTGGACTTTTTGATGAGTAACCTGCTCATCGAAGCCAATATCTGTCGTGCGGCACATGTAGTCAGTGTAAGCCGCCTGATCTTTCTGGGCAGCTCGTGCATCTACCCGCGCGACTGTCCGCAGCCGATCAAGGAAGAATATCTGCTCACCGGCCCGCTGGAGGCAACCAACCGTCCTTATGCCTTGGCCAAGATCGCCGGCGTCGAAATGTGCTGGTCATATAACCGCCAATACGGCACCAAATGGCTGGCAGCGATGCCGACCAACTTGTATGGCCCTGGCGACAATTACGACCTGAACAACTCCCATGTGCTGCCTGCGCTGATACGCAAGATGCATGAAGCTAAAGTGGTAAATGCTAAAGAAGTTGTCCTGTGGGGAACGGGAACTCCGCGCCGCGAATTCCTGTATGTGGATGATCTGGCGAATGCTCTGGTATTTTTGGCTGCGTTGGATGATGAACGCTACGATGCGCTTGTCGAGCCATCGCGTTGCCCGCTTATTAACGTCGGCTCAGGCGAAGACCTGACCATCCGTGAATTGGCTGAAACTGTTGCCGAAGTAGTAGGTTACCGGGGTGAGTTTGTGCAGGACACCAGCAAGCCGGATGGCACGATGCGCAAAGTAATGGATGTCTCACGCCTCAAAAATCTTGGCTGGCAACATAAAATGCCGCTCAAGGAAGGCGTCGCCTTGTCCTGTCAGGACATGCGGAGCAAGATTTGATTGACCTATGATGGATGAGCTGCTCCCAAAAATCGTCGCCATTGCTGTCAGGGCTGGACAAGCCATCATGGATATCTATGCAGCCCCTGTCAGTGCCGTGACAAGCAAGGCAGACAATTCGCCGCTGACCCAGGCCGACCTGTCATCAGACCGCGTTATCAGCGCTGGCTTGGCAGAATTGGGTTTGGGTTGGCCAGTACTTTCTGAAGAATCTGCACAGATTGTCTATGCTGAGCGCCAATCTTGGCAGCGCTTCTGGCTGGTTGATCCGCTCGACGGCACCAAGGAATTCATCAAACGCAACGGCGAATTCACTGTGAACATAGCTCTCATTGAAAACGGTGTGCCGGTACTTGGGGTCGTGCATGTCCCCGTGTCGGGTGTGTGCTACTACGCAGCGCGCGATGTGGGGACATTCGTCCGGCACGGTTTGGCAGCACAAGCCATACGTGTCAAACTACGAACAGATGGTCAACCCATCAAAGTCGTCGTAAGCCGCTCGCATCTAGACGAACATATTACTGCACTGTTATCCCGGCTCGGCGAGCACGAATGCGTCAGCATAGGCAGTTCCCTCAAGCTCTGCCTGGTGGCTGAGGGTGCTGCGCACTATTACC
>JBBRBS010000126.1:0-6835 GCA_038205615.1 Burkholderiales bacterium
GGTTGTCGATGCCAAGCGTCCGGGACGCCGCAAACCTTTGCCGAGCCGACGCAAGTATTGATCCGCATAAATTCATGCAATTCAAAAATAAACATGTAAAAAATATTGCGCGGGTGATGCACCAGCAGTTTGATCAGATGCTGGCGTGGACGGCTCAAGTGACGCCCGAAACGGGCAAGCCCTATCTGACCGAGAAGGGCGGGATTCTTGCGTTGAATTTTGACGTGATGTCGGTGCAAAGCGAAATGTACATCGACAGACCGGATGAACTGGTCATCTCATACACCCGAGCGATGATGAGTTTCCTGTTGCTGGATCCTGCGCCAAAATGCATTGCGATGATCGGGTTGGGGGGCGGCTCACTGGCCAAGTATTGCTACCGTTATTTGCCACAGGCAGACATTACCGTCGTCGAAATCAGCCCGGAGGTCATCGCGCTGCGCAATGAATTTGCCATTCCGGCCGATGATGCGCGCTTTCGGGTGTTGCTGGGTAACGGTGCCGAGTGGGTGACCGACGTCTTATTGCAACTGGACGTGCTGATTGTGGATGGGTTTGATACAGGCGGGCTGCCCGCGCAATTGAGCTCCCAGCGTTTTTATGATGATTGCTTTGCATCGTTGGCTGACAACGGCATTCTTGTGGTCAATTTGTGGGGGGGCTACCCGCATTATGATGAATATCTGGCGCGTATCAATACCAGCTTTGCTGATCGTGTGGTTATCGTTGATGCGGAGGATAGTGTCAATAAAATCGTACTCGCCACCAAAAATAGCGCTTTCCCGCTGCCCTCATCAGTCATCAGGCAGCATGCAAGTACACTCGACAGGACTCATACGCTGAATTTTCACGCCAAATCAAACCGGTTGATTCAGGCTCTGTCTTATCGCTGAATTAAGGTGTGTTGCCGTTGGGATTTGTGCGTGCATCTGGTCATTCGTGCTCGAATCCAGTAAAGTGCAGTTCCTTACCTTACAAAAAGAGCAATAACATGAGTGCAAAAGGCCAGCAGTTGCAAGATCCATTTCTGAATACCCTGCGTAAAGAGCACGTCCAGGTCGCGATTTACCTGGTTAATGGCATCAAGCTGCAAGGCCAGGTCGAATCATTCGATCAGTACGTTGTGTTGCTGAAAAATAATTCCGTTATCCAGATGGTCTATAAGCATGCCATTTCCACCATCGTTCCGGCACGCGCAGTCAATATTTCCTATGACGATGCCGAAACTGAATAATGAAAGAAACATCTGAGGGCACACAAGCCGCGATCCTGGTCAGCGTAGATCTGGGAGATGCCGACTATCGTGAGAGCCTGGAAGAGTTGCGCCTGCTGGCCGAGACGGCTGGCGTGCGTACGCTGGCGACCGTGGAAGCTAAGCGTATTCGCCCCAATCCAGCCTTGTTTGCCGGAAGCGGAAAAATTGCTGAAATCGCTGAAATGGTCGAGCGCATGGAAATTCCGCTGGTGATTTTCAATCATGATCTGTCGCCCGCGCAAATGCGCAATCTGACCGCTAAATTGAATACTCGCGTCATCGACCGCACGATGCTGATTCTGGATATTTTCGCGCAACGCGCGCAAAGCCATGAGGGCAAGGTGCAGGTCGAGCTGGCGCAGCTGAAATATCTGGCAACCCGTCTGGTTGGACTCAATACCGATATGGGGCAGCAGAAATTCGCAGTGGGTGCACGTGGCCCGGGCGAAACGCAGCTCGAACTTGACAGGCGCAAGCTCGACAAGCGTGTGCATTTGCTCAAAGAGCGTCTTGAAAAACTGAAAAATCAGCGCGATGTGATGCGACGCTCGCGCAATCGTTCCGGCGTCTTTTCCGTGTCCATCGTAGGCTACACGAATGCCGGAAAATCGACGCTGTTCAATCGCCTCACCAAGGCGAATGTCTATGTGGCGAATCAGTTGTTCGCAACGCTCGATACCACGTCACGTCGCATGTATTCCGAAGGTGCGGGAGAAATCGTGGTGTCAGATACGGTGGGTTTCATCCGGCACTTGCCGCATGGGCTGGTGGCGGCTTTTCGCAGCACGCTCGAGGAGACCGTACAAGCCGATCTGTTGCTGCATGTCGTGGATGCCAGCAACCCCAATCGCGATGACCAGATCAACGAGGTCAACAAAGTTCTCAAGGAGATCGACGCCGGGGATATTCCTCAGCTAATGGTGTATAACAAAGTCGATCTGACCGATATGCAGGCAGGTGTGGAGCGTGATGACTGTGATAAAATCGCCCGCGTTTTTCTGAGCGCTGTAAGCGGTGCCGGACTGGATGAATTGCGGCTTGCCTTGTATGCAGCTAAGGATGCAAAGCTGGTCGCAGAGCAAAATGAAAATCAAATTAAACAAGCGAGAAATCAGCCATGGGATTGAATGACCCGCAATGGGGCAATAAGAACAACAACGGAGGCCCGCCCGACTTGGAAGAGTTGTTGCGCAAGCTGAAGGCGCAGTTAGCGGCCATGTTGGGCGACAAGAGCGGTTCGGGAAAAAACAGCCCGGATAGCGGCGGGATGCCAAAGTTAAGCGGCGGCGGGCTGGGACTGCTGGCCGTGATTGCGGTATTGATCTGGCTGGGCAGCGGCTTTTACATCGTGGACGCGAGTCAGCGTGGTGTCGTGTTGCGCTTCGGCAAACAAGTGGATGTCACCCTGGCAGGGCCGCGCTGGCATCTGCCATACCCGATTGAAACGGTGGAACTGGTCAATCTGAGCCAGGTGCGCACCGTGGAAGTCGGCTATCGCGATAACGTCAAAAATAAGATGGCCAAAGAATCATTGATGCTGACCGATGATGAAAACATCATCGACATTCAGTTTGCTGTGCAATATTTCCTGCGTGATCCGGGGGAGTATCTGTTCAATAACCGCAATCCGGACGAAAACGTGCGTCAGGCGGCGGAAACTGCGATTCGCGAAGTGGTCGGCAAAAACAAGATGGACTTCGTGTTATATGAAGGGCGCGAGGCGGTTGCGGCAAACGCGACTAAGCTGATTCAGGACATTCTGGATCGCTATAAGTCGGGTATCGTCATCAGCAAGCTGACCATGCAAAACGCTCAGCCGCCTGAGCAGGTTCAGGCTGCCTTTGATGATGCGGTCAAAGCCGGGCAGGATCGCGAGCGGCAAAAGAATGAAGGTCAGGCCTATGCCAACGACGTCGTGCCGCGCGCACGGGGTACAGCGTCCCGTCTGATTCAGGAATCGGAAGGTTATAAGCAAAGCGTGATCGCCAATGCGGAGGGCGATGCGAGTCGCTTCAAGCAAATTCTGGTTGAATACGAGAAGGCACCCGGTGTGACCCGTGACCGGATGTATCTGGACATGATGTCGCAAGTGATGGGCAATATCAGTAAGGTCATGGTCGATCAAAAGAACGGTAACAGTCTGCTGTATCTGCCGTTGGATAAGCTGATTGAATCGAGCCGGACTACGGGTACTGCTGTGGATGTATCGGCTGCACCTAAGTCTGATGCCGCGCCTGTGACATCGCAGGGGAATGACAATAATGCCGCGCAGCGTGCACGCGACTCGCTGTTGAGCCGTGATCGGGAGGCTCGTCAATGAAAGCCAATGTAGCTAATATCCTGGTCGGTGCGGTCATCGCGCTGATCCTGTTGAGTCTGAGTCTGTTTATCGTAGATCAGCGCCAAACTGTCATTGTGTTCCAGTTGGGTGAAATGGTCAGCGTCAAAACCGCGCCTGGTTTGTATTTCAAAATACCACTGGTGCAGAATGTGCGTTATTTCGATTCGCGCATCCTGACCCTGGACACCGGGGAGCCTGAGCGTTTTATCACGGCGGAAAAGAAAAACGTGATGGTGGACTCATTCGTCAAATGGCGCATCGTCGATGTCAAGCAGTACTACATCAGCGTCGGCGGCGATGAGGTACGTGCCAACACACGCTTGAAGCAGACGGTCAACTCGAGCATGCGTGAAGAGTTTGGCAAACGCACCATCCACGAGGTGGTGTCGGGTGAGCGGGAAGAAATCATGACGGTGCTGCGCGAAAAAACCGATGCTGATGCCCGTAAAATCGGTGTGCAAGTGCTGGATGTTCGCCTGAAACGTGTCGATTTTCCGTCCGAGATCAGCGATTCGGTTTACCGCCGCATGGATGCAGAGCGTAAGCGTGTCGCCAATGAATTGCGTGCTTCCGGCGCTGCGGATGGTGAAAAGATCAAGGCCGATGCGGATAAGCAACGCGAAGTCATTTTGGCAGAGGCTTACCGCGATGCGCAAAGCACCAAGGGTGAAGGCGATGCAAAGGCTTCATCTATTTATGCTGCCGCGTTTGGTCGCAATGCCGAGTTTTATTCTTTCTATCGCAGTCTTGAAGCATACAAGCAGAGTTTCAAGAACAAGAGCGACGTGATGGTGATGGATCCGAGCTCCGCGTTCTTCAAGTACCTGAAAAGTTCGGGTAAAGCGGGCAAGTAGCTCGGGATTTCATTATTGAAGCGGATCAATTGCGGATTAAAGTATTAGTGCGCTCAATTCATCATCGATCAGTAATAATGAGGTTTTGTCACTTATATAACGTGTGAATGCCGTTGCAGCATTATCCCGGCGGGTTTCTAACCCGTCGGGATAAATTTCGACTTGCGGCGATTCGCTTGAAAATGATTTTTAGAGGTTTCTTGATGCAAAATTGGTTGCTCCCCGAATATATACAAGACATGCTGCCCGACGAGGCATGGTGTGTCGAAAAGATGCGTGCGCAAGTTATTGATTTATTGCGTAAATCAGGTTATCAGCTTGTGTCCCCGCCGTTGCTTGAATATGCCGAATCCTTGCTGATCGCCGAAAGCCGCGACATGGATCTGCGTACCTTCAAACTGGTTGATCAGTTAAGCGGGCGCACGCTGGCACTGCGTGCCGACATTACGCCGCAAGTTGCACGTATCGACGCCCATCTTCTGAACCGTCAGGGCGTGGCGCGCCTGTGCTATGCCGGTAGTGTGTTACATACGCAACCTGCCGGGTTGAACCGCACACGCGAACTGTTGCAAATCGGCGCTGAGTTGTATGGTCATTCCGGTCTGGAAAGTGATCTGGAAATCCAGCAGTTGATGTTGCAGGCGCTGGCACTGATCGGCGTACAAAATGTACACCTTGATCTGGGTCATGTCGGCGTATTCCGTGCGCTTGTCAAACATGCCGGGCTGGATAAGCCGCTTGAAGATGCGCTGTTCGCAGCCCTGCAAAGCAAGGACAGTACGACGTTGAAGGGTTTGGTCGCAGGACTGGACGAGGAATTATGCCGTGCCTTGCTGGTATTGCCCACACTGTATGGCAGTTGCACAGAGGTGTTGGTAAGGGCGCGCATGGTGCTTCCTGATCTTCCTGAGATTCACTCTGCGCTGGCTGACCTGCAAGCCGTATCGGACAGGTTGCAGGCATCGGTATTCAGTATCGGTATCGATTTGGCTGATCTGCGCGGCTATCACTACCACAGTGGTATTGTGTTCGCGGCCTATCATGCGGGCAGTCACGATGCGATTGCGCTGGGCGGCCGTTATGATGATCTGGGCAAGAGCTTTGGTCGTGCGCGCGCTGCGACAGGTTTCAGCATGGATCTGCGTCAGTTATATCGTTTGCTCCCGGCGCAGGCTGAACAATCCGGTATTCGCGCTCCCTATCAGGACAATGTTGCTTTATGCACCGCAATTGAAAATCTGCGTGCGGCGGGGGAAGTGGTTGTGGTGAGCTTGCCGGGTAGTGTTGATTGCCCTGACGAATTGCAATGCAACCGCGATCTTGTTTTGCTTGACGGCGTCTGGCAAGTCGTTACTCTCTAATTTTCTAAATATCTGTTAATTATTTAATTCTGAATTCTTTTTTTGAAAGCTCGGTAATGGCTAATAACGTCGTAGTAATTGGTACCCAATGGGGTGATGAAGGCAAGGGCAAGATCGTCGATTGGCTGACCGATCATGCGCAGGGCGTCGTGCGTTTTCAGGGCGGTCATAACGCCGGGCATACACTGGTCATCAACGGCAAGAAGACGGTGTTGCACCTGATTCCTTCCGGTATTTTGCGTGACCATGTGATGTGCTACATCGGCAACGGTGTCGTGCTGTCACCTCAGGCTTTGCTCAAAGAAATGGATGAACTGCAGGCCGCAGGAATTGATGTGTATGGTCGTCTGAAAGTCTCTGAAGCCTGTCCTTTGATACTGCCGTATCACGAAGCGATCGACAAGGCGCGCGAGCTGGCAAAGGGCGATGCGAAAATCGGTACAACGGGTCGCGGTATCGGACCCGCCTATGAAGATAAGGTCGCACGTCGCGCGATCCGCTTGCAGGATATTTTCTACCGCGAACGTTTTGCTGCGAAACTCGGCGAGGTTCTCGATTATCACAACTTTGTGCTGAAAAATTACTTCAATGCGCCGACGGTTGATTTTCAAAAGACGTTGGACGATACGCTGGCTCTGGCTGAACGCATCAAGCCGCTGGTGATAGACGTACCGCGCGCCTTGTATGAAGCTAACAAGGAAGGTCGTGGTCTTCTGTTTGAAGGCGCGCAGGGTGCCTTGCTGGACATCGATCACGGCACCTATCCGTATGTCACATCCAGCAACTGCATTGCAGGGGCTGCCTGTGCGGGTGCCGGCGTCGGGCCGCAGATGCTCAACTACGTGCTGGGTATTACCAAGGCTTACACCACCCGTGTAGGTTCCGGCCCGTTTCCGACCGAACTCTACGATGCAGTGGACAAGTGCGATCCGATCGGTGAAGGACTTGCGCGTCGCGGTCATGAGTTTGGCTCGACCACCGGGCGTGCACGTCGTTGCGGCTGGTTTGATGCGGCAGCACTCAA
>JBBRBS010000127.1:0-6820 GCA_038205615.1 Burkholderiales bacterium
GCATCCCGGTTGTATCACCCAAGGGTGAATGCAAACCGTTTCAGGAAGTGATCATCGAACTGGCAGGCCGCCTCAAGTTGCCCGCGTTCACGACGGCGGAAGGCGCTCGCAAGTTCAAGGGTTACCCCGATTTTGTGATCAACTATGAAACGGCGCCGGGTTCCGGTATCGGTTTTCTGGCGGGTTGGCGCGGCAAGGAGGGGGACAAGGCGATGCGCGGCGAACCGAACCCGAATCAGTGGGAAATGTACGAGAAGAACGGCTGTTTTTTCCAGTACCATCTGCCGCCGTCCAGCCAGTACATGCGCAACTGGAACAAGGAATACATGGAGTGGGCGCAGCAGGCAGGTTTGCGTCGCGACAATGATCCGATCGTGATTCATATTTACTCCGAATTGTTGCAGGGCTTCCGCTTGGCGGCAGAAGGCAAGCGCGCGGGCAAGCAGCCGCCGGATGAATTGCGCGAGCGCGTTGCGACCCATTTTGATCCGCTGCCATTCTGGAGCGCGCAACTGGAGGATGCGGATACTGATATTGAAAAGTTCCCGCTGAACGCGCTGACGCAACGGCCGATGGCGATGTATCACTCGTGGGATTCACAGAACGCCTGGTTGCGTCAGATACACGCCTACAACCATATGTACGTCAATTCAAAAACCGCCGAAGCGGCTGGTATTGCGGACGGTGGCTGGATGTGGGCCGAATCAAAATGGGGCAAGGTGCGCTGCATGTGCCGTTACTCAGAAGCGGTCGAGCCCGGTACGGTGTGGACCTGGAACGCGATCGGCAAGGCTTCCGGTGCGTGGAATCTGACTCAGGATGCCAATGAATCGAAGCAGGGCTTTTTGCTGAATCATTTGATTTCCGAAGAACTCAGTCCCAGAGCCAATGGTAAACGCTATTCCAATTCGGATCCGATTACAGGGCAGGCGGCATGGTACGACGTGCGGGTGCGCATCTATCCTGCTGCAGAGGGTGAGCCGGAACAAAGTTATCCGCAGTTTCCGCCGATGAAACCCGTGCCGGGCATGAAGGCGCGCAAGATGGGCTGGCAGGCGTGGTTCGCAGGCAAGAAGGAGGGCAAATGACACAACTCGCATTAGTGATTGACTTGAATGTTTGCGTCGGCTGCCATGCCTGCGTAACTAACTGCAAACAATGGAATACCTCGGGTGCGGCGGGTGCGCTGACCGACTTCAATCCTTACGAGGCTGAGCCAAACGGCACGTTCTTCAACCGCGTGCAGACCTTTGAGGTGGGCACCTTCCCGAATACCGAGACGGTGCATTTTCCGAAATCCTGCCTGCATTGCGAAGATCCGCCTTGCGTGCCGGTATGCCCGACAGGTGCGTCGTATAAGCGTAAGTCGGATGGCATCGTGCTGGTCGATTATGACAAGTGCATCGGCTGCAAGTATTGTTCATGGGCCTGTCCGTACGGCGTGCGCGAGTTCGATGAACAGCGCAAAGTCATGACCAAATGCACGCTGTGCGTGGACCGGATTTACGATGAAAAACTGCCGGAGGCAGAACGCAAGCCTTCGTGCGTCTTGGCTTGTCCGCCCGGCGCACGTCTGTTTGGCGATGTGCATGATCCCGAATCCGTGGTGTCGATTGCAATTCGCGAACGTGCCGGATATGCATTGATGCCGGAACACGGCACACAACCGGCCAATCATTATTTGCCGCGTCGCAAGACGGTCATCACGATCCGCGATGATGAGCTGTACCGTGCCGATAATCCGCACAAGATCGACGGTGCGCCGTTCGATCGGGATCTTCCTCCTACCAACGAAGAGCTTAACTAAGGAATAATTCAATGCGTCCTGCTTTTTCCGTGCTTTTTTTGACCACGCTGATCGGCGCAGGTCAGGGCCTGTTCCTCGCGCTGTTTATGTGCGAATTGCTCGCTCCTGCCTCTGTCTCATCAAACTTCCTGGCAGGCGGCAGTGCGATCATCCTGGTACTGTGCACTCTGGGCCTGATCGCTTCGTTTTTCCATCTGGGGCATCCCGAACGTGCATGGCGCTCGGCGATGATGTGGCGTACTTCATGGTTGTCGCGTGAAGTGATTGCGCTGCCTGCCTTCATCGCGGTGGATTGTGCCTATGGCCTCGCCCACTGGACAGGCTTCGGCCACACGTTACTGATCGGTACCGTCGGCGTCGTCATGGCGGTGGTGTTGTTTATCTGCACGGCGATGATCTACGCTGCAATCAAGGTGCTCAAAGAATGGTCGCATCCGCTGACGCTGGTCAATTTCACGTTGCTTGGCATCACCTCGGGCATGACACTGGCCGCTGCATATGCCGGTTTTTTTGCGCCTGATCTGACCGTGCCGCTGTCACAGGCCGCTTTTGTTTTGACTGTGCTGGCCTTGTTGATGCGCGGTGCCTCCTTGTGGCGCAATGCCCGGCTGACCCCGGCCAGCACGCTGCAAAGTGCGATCGGCATCCGTCATCCGCACATTGTGCAAAAGGCACAGGGTGCGATGGGTGGCTCTTATAACACCCGCGAATATTTCCACGGCAAGAGCATCGGCTTTGTGCGCGGTGTGATCGTTGTGATGATATTGGGCGTATTTGTGTTGCCGCTGGCACTGGTGCTGACCCTGCCCTTGTTGGCTTTTGTACTGCAATATATCGGCCTGTTGGCGGAGCGCTGGTACTTCTTCGCAGAAGCCCGCCACCCGCAAAATCTTTACTATCAGGGGAACTCCTGATGTTGAATCAAATTTTCGCCAGAATCCAGAGTGCGGGCGGGTTGCTCAAGGCTAATGCACTGGTGTTGACGCTTACATTGTCCTTGTTTATGGCGGGCGCCTATGCCGCCGAAAGTCTGCCGGCGCCGGGCAGCATGCCTTGGTGGGGCTGGGCGCTGGCCTTGTTTGTCACCTGTTTTTTTCTGGGTATCGTCGCGGTGCCTTCCGGTGTGGGGGGCGGGGTGCTGTTCGTGCCTATCGTCGGTGGTTTCTTTCCGTTTCATCTGGACTTCGTGCGCGGCGCAGGTTTATTGGTCGCACTGGCAAGCGCGCTGGCGGCGGGGCCTTCGCTGCTGCGTGGCGGTCTGGCCGATCTGAGGCTGGCGTTGCCGCTGGCCGTACTGGCTTCTGCCAGTTCCATCGCAGGCGCGATGATCGGTCTGGCCATTCCTGCTGCCCTCGTGCAGATTGCACTGGGCGGCACGATCCTCGGCATCGTGGTGCTGATGGCGATGGCCAAGAAATCCGAGTTTCCTGAAGTTGCGCAACCGGACCGGCTGTCCAGCGTGTTGTCCATCAACGGTATTTACCACGACGCGGCGAGCAACCAGAAAATCAACTGGCAAGTGCATCGCACGCCGATGGGACTAGCGCTGTTCGTCGGTATCGGTTTTCTGGCCGGACTGTTCGGTATGGGGGCGGGCTGGGCCAATGTGCCGGTGCTGAATTTGCTGATGGGCGCGCCGCTCAAGGTTTCTGCCGGTACATCCAGTTTTATTCTGACGCTGGTGGATTCTTCGGCGGCGTGGATTTATCTTAACAAGGGCGCCGTGCTGGCGATCATCGCGGTGCCATCGGTGATTGGCATGATGCTGGGGGCGACGATCGGTGCGCGCCTGCTGCATGTGCTCAAAGCATCCGTAGTGCGCAAAATGGTGATCTCGCTGCTGCTGTTCGCCGGGCTGCGCGCCCTGTTAAAAGGATTGGGGATCTGGGTATGAGCACGATAAATAAAGAGTCATTCGTATCCGAAGAACAACTGCGTTATGCGACCTGGCTGAGCTGGGGCGCGCGTTCAGGCTTGCTGATTCTCGTGGCAAGCTTTCTGGCTTATGTGCTTGGCTGGTTGCCTGCGCGTATTCCGCTCGAACAAATGCCCGGCGTGTGGAGTTTGTCCGCGCATGAGTATTTGCTGCAAACCGGGGCGCCCACCGGCTGGCACTGGTTAAGCATGATATCTCAGGGCGATTTTGCCGGATTGCTGGGTATCGCCTGGATGTCGGGTTGCTCGCTGCTGTGCCTGCTGGTTGTAATGCCGATATATTCCAAACGCCGCGATTGGGTTTTTGTCGCGCTGTGTGTCATTGCATTGCTGGTGCAGTTGCTGGCGGCATCCGGCATACTGACCGCCGGACATTAAGGAACAACACGATGAGCGATTACCCATTCAGCCGTATCTTGCTGGCAACCGAGCATACCGAATTCGATGTGGGCGCGGAGCGCCTGGCTTTTGCGATGGCTAAACGCTGCGGCGTCCCGTTACGGGTCATCTTTCCGCTGCTGAGCAATCCAGAGTATGAGGCTGAAATGCCTGAATTTGCGTTGCATGCAGAACAATCGGCGGCTCAAAAAATACAGGAGCTGCGCAATCAGGCTGACAAGCTGGGCATACAGGTGGAGGTACATGTGCGACGCGGCTCCGAGCGGCACACCGAAATTGTGGTTGAGGCCAGCGAATTGAACACGGACCTGATCATCATCCGCCGTCGCGGCAAACCCGGTTTTTTCGCCCGGGTGCTGGTAGGTGATATGGTCAGCCGTGTAATACATGATGCCTCTTGCAGCGTATTGATGGTGCCGCGCAAGGCAGAGTTCTGGAGCCGGGGCGTCCTCGCTGCGGTGGGCGACACGCCCAATGCCAGTAGTATTACCAGGACGGCAGGCGTCATTGCCGGGATATGCGAGTTGCCGCTGACTGTTTTGAGTGTCGCGCCCGACCAAGACTCGCTGCCAAAAACAGAAAGTCTTAATGCGTTGAATGTCGCACTCGTGTCCGGTTCATCCGTGCGCGGAGAAGTGCGTGTAGGCCAGTTGGTGGAGCAGGCGATTGCTGCCGTGAACGAGACCTGCGCCGACCTCGTGGTGATCGGGCGACAACGTTACCATCTCAACCCGTTTGGCAGTCACGGCCACATGCAGGACATCGCGGGCAATATGAATGTGCCGACGCTGGTTGTGTCTTTATAAGTGCCTGATTATAGATAGCCCTTACGGGTTATGAGTATTCCCCGTCGTGGGTATGGACGCAAAGGACAGGCTCGTTCTTAATTGCATATCTGCTTCGTAAGCTTCTTTTGCCTTTTTAAGCAGTATTTTATTAACTTGTAGGAGATGGAAAATGAATTTTAATAAAGAGTTTGATGCCAGCGGTATGTCCTGTCCTTTGCCGATCGTGAAGACCAAAAAGGCGCTCGCCGATATGGAGTCAGGCCAGGTGCTCAAGGTGATCGCGACCGACTGCGGTGCGGTCAAGGATATGCAGGCTTTCGCCGATCAGACCGGCAATACTTTGCTGTCCAACAGTGAAGAAGGTGGCAAGTTCGTTTTCTTTATGCAGAAGAAATAAGGTTTTCGTCCGTAACTTCGAAGGGGAAAATATGACTACCAAGAAAATGGCGATCATCGCTACCAAAGGCACGCTGGATATGGCGTATCCGCCATTCATTCTGGCATCGACAGCCGCCGCGTTAGGCTACGATGTACAAATTTTCTTCACTTTCTACGGTTTGCAGTTGTTGCGCAAGGATTTGTCGAATGTGATGATCAGTCCGCTGGCCAATCCTGCGATGCCGATGCCGATCCCGATGCCGGTGATGATGCAGATGCTGCCCGGCATGGAATCCATGGCTACCATGATGATGAAGCAAAAGCTTAAGAAGCATGGCGTAGCGTCTTTGACAGAATTGCGCGATCTGTGTCTGGAAGCCGATGTGAAATTTGTCGCCTGCCAGATGACGGTCGATCTGTTCGAATTCGACAAGAGCGAATTCATCACGGAAGTGGAATACGCAGGCGCTGCGGCGTTCTTCGGCTTTGCCGGAGAGACCGATATCTGTCTGTTCGTTTAACGGGCCGCTTCTGCCGTGACATAGTACTAGCAACATGCAATACCAATAAGTTGTTCAAACTAAACTCAGGGAGAGTCACATGAAATTGAATAAAATTGTTGTATCGATGTTCGCAGCAGGCGTTATGTCCTCAACGTTAGCGCATGCCACCAATGGTGATACGATGATGGCGGTGGGTTCTGAAAACACCGCATTGGGTGGCACGGGCGTAGCCCACTACGTGGGTGCGGAAAGCACCTTCGCCAACCCGGCCATGCTGGGTAAGAGCATCGGCCGCGAAGTTACGGGCGGCGTGGTGCTGTTTAAACCGAACGTCACCAACAATGGAGTGAATGGCGCGGCCGCTTCAAGTTCTGCGAATACAAGCTACATCCCAGATGTTTCCTTCTCCGACCGGATCAGCGATAACCTGAGTTATGGCGTTGCGATGGCGGGGATCGCCGGCATGGGTGTGAACTATATCGGTGCTCCGATGAATACCCATATTAATGCGAAAACTACACTGAGTATCCTCAAGGTCGTGCCAACTATCGCCTACAATACCGAGAACTATGGCCTTGGGTTCTCTCCGGTATTACAGTATGGTTCGCTGGCAATTTCTTATGATGCAAGAGTTTATAATCCTGTTACGGGCGTTCTGGTAAATGGACCTCAATCTGCCAGCACGCATACCGGTTATGGTTACACATTGGGCGGTTACTACAATGCCAGTTCGGCTTTGACGCTCGCCGCTGCCTACAATTCAATTATCAAGATGAATTACGGCACGCAGTTGTCAGCAGCCGGTGCGGGTTTCGGTCAAACTTTTGCAGACAAACTCGATCAGCCTGCAGAAATCAAGGCGGGTGTATCCTACGCCGCAGCCAATAACTTCACCGTGACTGCAGATTACCGCTTGATTCAATGGGCCAGTGCAGGTGGTTACAAGGAGTTTGGATGGAAAGACCAGACCGTTGTTGCTGTCGGCGGTAAATATGCAGGTGAGGGTTACT
>JBBRBS010000128.1:0-6741 GCA_038205615.1 Burkholderiales bacterium
TCATCCGTGAAAATTGAGGCATCAGCGCCTCTGGACTGAACAACCAGCCGTTCAAAAACAGCGGGGAAATGAGGGCCGCCAGCAGCAGCAACAACAGAACAGGCGCAAAGGTAATCAGCATAGCCATGGATAGATCGTACAGATGCGGGATCATCAATTCCGGTTTAAAAACCAGATCCCGATTGATGGTCAGACCGTCGTGCAACAGCCTCACCATCTGGGCGTTGAGCGATGCACCCATAAACCAGAGCGCAGCACCACCTGCCATCAGGATGGAGAACGTGGACAGCTCATGCGAGCGCGCGACCTGACCTTTTTCTTTTGCCTGGTCAAGTCGCCGCTGTGAGGGCTGTTCTGTTTTTTCTAGATCGCTGTCTTCTGCCATGTTGCGCTCCGCTGATGATGCGGATTATACGCAAAAAAACCGTGCGCAATCATAAGAATAACAAGGGAATAAGCTTGCTATTCAACATGTTCAGCATGGGACATAAAGTAAAAACACAGGATTTCCGGCAAAAACTGATACACAATACGCGCCTCAAACGACAGTTTATTGCTAAATCATCACAAAACAAGGCATTTTCCCTAACTTTAGCTGGATTTATACCGTTTTTTAATCGCCGACTACTCGCCGTCATGTTTTGAAAAACAAACATATGCCGCCACTTCAGAGCCGTTTCCGGCATAGTGCAATGCGCTGCACATCTTATCCAGCAGGGCGATGCCTCGTCCATGCTGCTGCTTGTTGAAGTGAAGGTCGGTTAACGCTGGAAAATCGAAGCCCTCACCACTGTCCTTGAAAGTTACTTTCATGCAGCCGCAGAGCAGTTTATCCAAACGCATATAAACCATACCCTGCTCCAGCTCGACAAGACGCGCGGTACGCTCGGCAAAATACAACTCCATCCCGTCAGTCTGATTCTTCAGCGTCGAATCAAGCTTGAGCACACCGTGATCCAGCGCGTTATTGAATAATTCGGACAGCACCAAAAACAACTTTCCATCGGCTTTTCCGCCTTCGATCTGCCCAGCGATATTGAGCAGAAAAGGAACGGTATCCAGATGCTTGAGCTGCTGCGCGGTGAGCATCAACGAGAATTTCCATACCGACTGCTCTGTAGAACAATGGCCACACCCGGCCGCTGCCACCCGCTCCTGTTCGATGCGCAATATTTCATCCTCATGCACACCCACATCAAGAGGCGGACAGGTCACCATAATCAGTGCGATATCGTCCACTGGCGGCAAGCCGCCCAGATAGCCGTCGATCACCCCGACCACGCGATCGAACAGCGCACCGGTGGGCAATTGAAGTGCACCCGACAAGATACCACCCTGCCCGAGCTCACGCCCCTCTCCGATACATATCTCGGTCGCACCATCCGAGCACATCAGCAAATGCCCCGATTCGCCGGCCCATGTACCATACTCCAGCCCGGCATCGAACTCGGCCGGCGCAACCACCCCTAGCGGCAACTGTCTGGACTTGAATCGATGCAGGATCTTCGCGCCATCGGGGCTGAGCAACAACACCGGCGGACAACCGCCGTTCCAGACTTGTATGATTCCTGTTGCAGGATCCAGCGACAACATCGCGGCCGCGACAAAGCGCGGCAACGGCAAATACTCACGCACTCGCCTGTTAAGTTCACGGACGATAGCGGGCAGATCAAAGCCTTTGGCCGTCATCTGATAAAACGGCTGGGTAATCGGAATCACCGCCAGCGCCGCCGTCAGACCATGTCCTGCACTATCGGCCAGCAGCACATGCAAACAATTGTCCGGGCGACGCGCCACCGCAATCAGATCGCCGCTAAAATTTTCAGCCGGTTTGAGGAAGAAGTTAACCAGCGGGTCATGGATTTTATCCAGCGCGGTGAATTGCTTGATAAAATCACGTGCGGTATCGGTTTCTTCCTCAATGCGTATGCGATAGTCCTGCAAATGCAGATTCTGCTCGATACGAATCTGATAGTTCTGCATTTTCGCCTGCAAAATTTCATAATTGACTGGCTTAAACAGATAGTCATCACCGCCGCAACGTAAACCCTCAACCACCTCCTGATTACTGGTCTGAGCGGATATAAACAGAATAGGAAACCATTCCGCATAGCGGCGGCGCATTTCCCGAACCGTATCAAATCCACTCATGATGGGCATTGCCACATCCATCAAGACCAAATCCGGTAGATGCTGCTCACACAAGGCCAAGGCATGCACGCCATCCTCTGCCAGCGTCACACGATGCCCCATTTTTTCGAGCATCGCCAGCATCAAAAGACGATTGGTACTGGAATCATCCACCGCCAGCACATTAAGTGACCTGCTTGCACTCATCGACATGCCGTCCAGATCACTTAATAATCGTAAACAACTTGCTGAAATTGGCAATCTCAAGAATTTGCGCAACCGTGCCACTTGGCCGACTCAAGACCACGGTCTTGCCCGCAGAATGTATACGCTCGCGCATCAGCATCAGCATACCCAGCGCAGAACTGTCGAGATATTCGATCCCGGCAAGATCGATTTCAATTGTTTTCAATTCAGCCAGTTGCAGCAAAGACGTATAAGACGCCTTGAAAGTTCGGTGATCATTAAAGTCGAAGCGTCCCGCCAATCGGATGATAGCCTTATCATCCGTATTTGATGCACTGATCTGCAAAGCCATTGCTTTTCTCCAGATATATTGAAATTCGGGATCAATCTGTTCGTTCAATCGAAGCGGCATCCTGCAGTCGTCTACAGCCTGTTTGTGACACGCCGTTCATCACTTTAGCCAGCACGCGACGTGCCATGTCCTGAATCGCAACAGACTCATGTGCGGCGCCAACCTCAACCGCTGCGCGCGGCATGCCATATACCACGCAGGTCGCCTCATCCTGAGCAAAATTATAAGCCCCAGCCTGACGCATCTCCAGCATCCCAAGCGCACCGTCTTTGCCCATTCCGGTCAGCATCACACCGATGGCATTAGCGCCGGCACACTGCGCCGCCGAGCGGAACAGCACCTCCACAGAAGGACGGTGATGATTCACAGGAGAGGTCCGATTCAGTTCGATAATGTAATTTGAACCGCTGCGCTTCACCAGCATATGCGAATGCCCTGGCGCGATGTACACATGCCCCGGCAATACCCGTTCGTTATGCACGCCCTCAGTCACCGTCATCTTGCTCAGGCTATTCAATCGTTCGGCGAACGACCGGGTAAAGGCTTCCGGCATGTGTTGCGCGATCAGGATGGCAGGCGCATCGGCCGGCATCGGGCTCAAAAGCTCCTTGAGCGCTTCCGTACCGCCTGTTGAAGCTCCCACAATGATCAGCTTTTCGGTACTGGCATTGCGATAGCTCAATGCAGGAAGACTGATGTCAATTGGCGAACTGACAACACGATTTTTAACCCGCACCCTCGATGCGGTGCGGATTTTACCGGTGATTTCGTCGGTATAAGCCTTCATTCCGTTGAGCACACCAAGTTTAGGCTTGGCAAGAAAATCCACCACACCCAATTCCAGCGAGCGCAAAGCCGCTTCGGAACCACGCTCGGTCAATGTCGAAATCATCAGCACCGGCATCGGACTCAAGCGCATCAACTTTTCCAGAAAGGTCAGACCGTCCATCTCCGGCGTGTCAACATCCAGTGTCAGCACATCAGGATTCAACGTCTTGATCATCTCGCGTGCCTGCGAGGGATTGGAGGCCGTGCCCACGGCCTCCATATCAGGCTGACTGTTCACAATTTCCTTCAGGATGCTGCGGATCAATGCCGAATCATCGATGATCAGAACTCTGATTTTTCTGCTGGCTACGTCATGTTGCATGAATATATATCCACATGAACTTCGCCCGTTAAGATTTCTCGGTTTGAACCGCCTTCAACTGCGCCGACAACTCATATACTGTCTTGCTGCGTAGTTTGAAATAGGCTTCGGCCTGATAAAAGTTTTCTGAGTGGCCCGCATAAAGCAAACCGTCGGCGCGCAACATCGGCGCCATTTTCTTCAAAATCGCCAATTGCGTCTCTTTATCGAAATAAATCATCACGTTTCGACAAAAAATTACATCCACTCTTTCGCGTATCGGCCAGCTCGCATCCAGCAAATTAAGCTTTTGAAAGGTAATCATGTTCTGCAACTCGGGACGTACTTTGACAAAGCCTTGTTGCGCGCCATCCCCCTTGAGGAAGAAGCGCTTAAGCTGTGCCTCCTCCAGTTTTTCGACACGATCCAGCGCATACACACCAAGGCGGGCGGTATCAAGCACACTGGTATCCAGGTCAGTTGCGATAATTTTAACCGGAGGGGTAAAGCTGTTGAACGCATCCACTGCAGTCATCGCGATCGAATAGGGTTCTTCACCGGTAGAACTGGCGGAACACCAGATTACGATGGGATGCGCATTACCTATCTTTTTCAGCTGTTCGGCCAGCAATGGAAAGTGATGCTGTTCGCGAAAAAACGAAGTCAAGTTGGTGGTCAGCGAATTGGCAAACGCCTCCCACTCCTGCGCATCATTTTGCTCCAGCAACTTCAGATATTCGCCGAAAGTCTTGATGCCAGTCGCCCGCAAGCGGCGCGACAGACGGCTATACACCAGCTCCTGCTTGCTTGTATTCAGCGAAATACCGGCGTGATCATAAATGAACTTGCACACGCGCTGAAAATCCTGCGCGGTAAAATGGAACTCACGCGAGGAAGGGTCTTTCATTTCGGCCATTTTGATTACCTATGATGGCGGGTAGCTAACGAGGTTTAGCTAATCGCCACAAACTGCTCACATCGTTTGATGCGATGACAGTCTCGGCGTTTGTTTAACGGTAGAAGTCAGATTTCCCATACTGGCGGCTGCATCTTCCAGACGGGAGGTGCGCTCTGCATCGCGACAAGAAGGAGAGAAAACAACACTCAGCAGATCATTGGACGTGCCTTAGTGCTGAGTAGCAAACAGAAAGTCCCAGTTCCTGAACTCTCGTTTGCGCGTCCTACTTCAGACTCCCCAATTATTATTTTCTAACTTCCGCGAACATCGCTCAGTAGTTCTTTGATATCGAGTATCAACACGATATCGCCTTCACTGGACATCGTCACACCGGCCACGCCTTTAGGCCTGAAGGTATCCAGTGACTTGATGACCACATCGTCATGCCCTGCAAAGCCATCTGCCGACAAGATAAAGCTGCTGTTGCCATATTGCATCAGCACGCCCACTTCCGGCTCCTTGTCGGAAGCTTCCCAGCCGATCAACTGAGCCAGCGGCAGCACCGGCAACACTTCACCACGCACAACCATCGTGGCGCGACCCGAGATTCTCTGCAACTGACCTGGCGTTACGGACAGAATTTCACGTACCATCGACAGCGGCACCGCAAAGGACTGATCGCCCAGACGCAGAATCAGCACCGGCAAGATCGCCAAGGTCAGCGGCAGCGAAATGGTAAAGACACTGCCTTTACCCGGAATCGAATCGATATTGATCGAGCCATTGAGCTTCTGGATATTGGTCTTAACCACATCCATGCCCACACCACGACCGGACACGCTGGATATCTCATCCTTGGTCGAGAAACCCGGCAGGAAGATCAATTCCAGACATTGATTCTCGTCCAGCGTATTCGCCACCTCGTTGGTAATAATCCCTTTTTCAATGGCTTTGTTACGGATCACCTCAGGACGCATGCCGCGTCCATCGTCGGCGATCGTGATCAGGATGTGATCGCCCTCATGGCGGGCGCTCAATTCAACCAGACTTTTTTCAGGTTTTCCCGCTGCGATACGTCCTTCAATGGTTTCCACACCATGGTCTACCGCATTGCGCACCAGATGGACCAGAGGATCGTTCAGATCCTCGATCATGGTCTTGTCCATTTCGGTCTCTTCACCGGTCAACACAAGCTCGACATCCTTGCCCAACGATCTGGCCAGATCGCGCGCCAGACGAGGATATTTTTTGAACAGACGTCCGATCGGCTGCATGCGCGTCTTCATAACGGCATTTTGCAGATTCACCACCAGCATATCCAGTTGCGTGACAGATTCATCCAGTTCGCGCAAGGTATCGACATCGTTACGCCCCTGCACGATATCTGAACGCAGATGATTGAGACGATTTTTGGTCAGGCCGATTTCACCGGACAGATTCAACACCTGATCCAGCCGTTCGGTATCGACACGGATCGTGGTCTCTTTCGCTTCCTTGACAGCCACATCGCCATCGCGACGTCCGATCGTAGCCCCGGGTACATCATTATTGCGACGGCCAAAGGCCTTCTTAGTGGATTCCTCTTCAGACACCGCCTCGGCGATTTTTTCAGGATCGCGGGTAGCCCCTACTGCGGCGACGATGTCAGTACCGGTCAGCGCGGAATATAGCGCATCCCAATCAACGCCCTGAGCCTTGGGACTGGCGGATGCAAACTGAGAACTGGTTGATTGTGACTGGGTAACAGCATCCATTGTATTCGAAGGCTGAGAGGCAGCAGGTTTAGGCGCCTCAGCACGCTGCACTGGTTTTCCATCCAGCGCGGCTTTCAAATCCTCGAGCATTTGTGCCGGCGCGGCTCCCGGTTGCTGGTTCTGATGCAAGGCGCCAAACATCTGCTTGACCTCGGCAGTTGCCGCGAAGATGACATCCATCAGTTCGGCATTCAGAGTCAGCTCACGATTACGCAGCTTGTCGAACAGATTTTCGGTGAGATGGCACAGTGTCACCAACTCGGTCGCGTTGAGAAATCCGGCTCCTCCCTTG
>JBBRBS010000129.1:0-6718 GCA_038205615.1 Burkholderiales bacterium
CCCATCAACCCTGCCGGAAGGCCAAGTTGAAAGACGGCTTTACGCAAGGGGTTAAGTTAAGTCCATGAACAACGTCATCGACCATTATCAATCGCTCGCCAGTTTAACCCGCCAAATGCGCGAAGCGGTGGATCAGGGCGAATGGGATAAATTGGTTGAACTTGAACAACAGTGTGTACGTCATGTCGCCAACATTAAGCTAGCTGATGAAACAGCCGTACTGAACGATGCCTCCCGGCAAAGCGAGATTCAACTGATACGCAAAATTCTCGAAGACGATGACTATATCCGAAACAGCACCGAAAGCTGGATGGCTAAGATGAAAGTCATTATGCAGAGCCAACGCCAGGAACAACGCCTGAACCAATCTTACGGGGCGATATAAATCGCTCGACGCTGGCAAGCATAGCCGTCAGACATCCGATTTAAGACCGCATGCAACCCGCCAACCTGATCAATGCACTGCAAGTACGCGCACTAACAGCCAAACCGCTGATCGTGGCAGAGAACAATCCCACGACCAAACTGGAACCCGGACAGCGGGTACAGGCAACTATTCAGGAGCAGGTCAGCCCAGGTCTGTTTAAAGTTCAGGTAGCCGGCCAATCCATGCAAATGCAGTTACCTGGCCAACTGAAGGCCGGCAGCATGCTGGAATTGAAGGTCATGTCCGCCAGCCCGCGCCTGACATTCAGTTTGTTTGCTTCTAACGCCCCAATTGCCACTCAGGAACAAATCAGTTCGACCTCACGCTTCCTGGCCAATCTGGCCGAACTGCCGCTGGGCAGAACGCTCATCGAATCCAGTTCAGGCCGCGCCGTGTGGTCGTCAACGGGGACTCCTCCCGACAGCAAACAACTGGCCGTGGCCCTGAAAGATGCGCTGGCGAACAGCGGCCTGTTTTATGAATCTCATCAGGCGCAATGGGTGCGAGGCGAGCGCAGCACAGCACAACTGCTGGTTGAACCGCAGAACCTGCTGGACAAACGAACTGACAATCAAGCTGCAACGGTCTCGATGCAACCGGATAAAGCCGCAAGTGAATTGAGTTTACCGATCGCAAAGGAATTAGTTCCGCTGGTGCAACAGCAACTGCACACACTGGAGACGCATCAACTCACCTGGGCAGGCCAGGTATGGCCCGGTCAACAGATGCAGTGGGAAATAGAAGGACAGCCTGAACGACAGACGATGCAGCCTGATGAACGCCAGTGGAGCACCGAAATGGAACTCGCCCTGCCCAAGTTAGGCGATGTGCACGTCAGGCTGGTATTTAGCCAGGGCGGGATAAAGCTCACGTTGCAGGGTGCCGATGCCGGCTCTGTCGCGCTGTTCAACCGTCGACTGCCGGCGCTCGCCATGACACTGAGAGAAGCCGGCGTACCGCTGACTGGCGCGGTCGTTGAAAAAACATGAGCTACCCTACCCCGCAACAAGTCGCCGTTGCTCTGGCCTATGGTCAAAGCACAGGTGCGCCTAAAGTCGTGGCCAAGGGGCGTGGCCTGATCGCTCAGGCAATCATCGACCGCGCCAAACAAAACGGGGTTTATGTGCATGAATCCGCAGATCTGGTTGGGCTGTTGATGCAAGTGGAACTGGACCAGCAAATTCCGCCTCAGCTTTATTTGGCCGTGGCCGAATTGCTGGCTTGGCTATATCGTCTGGAACACGAGGAATCCCCCGCTTTTCCACTGATAAAAGCGCTGTAAATTTGTTATCATGCGCAACACATTTTACAAAGTGGCCGTAACAACATGGAAAAAGATATCCCTCTGAAAATTGAAATCCTGTCCAGCGGCGACGATGCCGAGTATCGCGTCTCTTCGGCACGGGAAATTGAAATCGTACTGAAAAATATCGTCAAAAGTGGTTCCCGCATTGCGCTGTATTTTTCTGACGCGAATGAATTTATTCTGACGACGATATTAGGGGTGGATGCTTCAGGCCTTTGGCTGGGTCAAACCCAGCAAGCGGAGTTAAACAATCAGGTATTAAAAAGTAATAAACTTACATTTGTAAATTCGCATGCTCAGGCCAAGGTGCAATTTACATCCGACCATGCAACAAATGCGACCTACCAAGGTCATGCCGCTTTTTTTATGAAACTCCCGCAGAGCATTTACCGCCTGCAACGACGCGATTACTTTCGCCTGACCACACCTGTAGAAGACGCCCTGTTGTGCGTGATTCCCGCGCAGCTGGATATGGAGCGGCACGAGCATGAAGTCACCATCATGGATATTAGCGGCAGCGGAGTAGGACTGACCTGCACCGAGCTGGACGGTGTGTTGGTTCCCGGCAGCACCTATGAAAAGTGCAGGATAGACTTACCCGAAGTGGGCGAATTTTACGGCACGATAGAAGTCAAAAACCTGATTTCCATCACCACACCTTCGGGAAAAACCATACGACGTGCGGGATGTGAATTCAAGAATCTTGACGGCATTTCCACCATGCTGCTGCAACGCTATGTCACCATCATGCAGCGCGGCAAAATAAAAGAGTAAAGGTAAACAGCTACTGAACTAGTAGCTGTTTATTAAACCTGCATATTCATGATGTCGTTGTAGGCTTGCACGACCTTGTTGCGCACCTGAACGGTAGCTTGGAAATTGATACCGGCTTTTTGCATGGCGATCATCGTGTCGCTCAAACTGACTTTATCGTCACCCATCACAAACGCCGTTTGCAAGGTTTCGGATTTCTGCTGCGCCTGCGCCACCCCATCGAGCGTATTCTTCAACACATTGGCGAAGTCCACTTTACCTGGCTGCGCCAATGGCGCGGGTTCACGCAAGCCGGCGGCGGCCGCAGCTACGCGCATTTGTGCCAACAATCCATCAACCGCTGATATAGTGCTCATTTTGACTCCTTAAACTAGGCAGTAGCCAGTAGCTGGTGGCTTGCAGCAAAACCGACGGCTACGCGCTACCTACTACAAGCTGGTTTTACAGTAATAACACAATACCTGAGCAAACACGTGTAATATCAAAAGAACAAGCATGGGAACTTCCCTTTATTCTCTCCTTCAAATCAACCTTAAAAACAGATAATGCACCTACTGCCCCCAGCGGCATTCAGGTGTAGTCTGCAATCATAATGGCCGAACAAGTAAACAGCGCAACAATCGCAGGAGGCGCAGTCAACCGCTTCGAGCAACTCAGTACCCAACAGAAAATGGGACTGGGTGTCGGTATTGCGGCATTGATTGCACTCATCGCAGGCGCATGGATGTGGGGACAAACGCCGGACTACCGGGTGTTGTATAGCAACCTGTCCGATCGCGATGGTGGTGCAATCATTGAGTCCCTGCAGCAACTGAACATTCCCTACAAGTTCGCCGAGGGCGGTGGCGCACTGATGATTCCCGCCAATCAAGTTCACGAAGCACGACTGAAACTCGCCACACAAGGCCTGCCTAAAGGCGGCACGGTGGGCTTTGAGCTGATGGAAAACCAGAAATTCGGCATTACGCAGTTTGCCGAACAGGTCAATTACCAGCGTGCACTGGAAGGCGAATTGGCGCGTTCAGTACAAAGCATCGGCGCCGTGGCCTCTGCACGCGTTCACTTGGCCATCCCCAAACCCAGCGTTTTCATCAAGGAGCAGCAAAAACCCAGCGCCTCGGTCATTCTGACGCTGCACGGCGGTCGCCTGCTCGATTCAGCTCAGGTCAACGCGATTGTGCATTTAATTTCGAGCAGCGTGCCGGACATGTCTGCCAAAAACGTCACAATAGTGGATCAGGACGGCACGCTACTGAGCGCACTACAGGACGGCAACTCTGTGGGACTGGATGCCAATCAGCTCAAATATGTGCAGCAAATCGAGCAAAACTACATCAGGCGCATCGAGTCCATCCTCACACCGCTACTGGGTGCCAATAATGTGCACGCACAGGTCACGGCAAATATCGATTTTGCACGAACCGAACAGACGGCCGAAACCTACAAGCCCAACCAGAATCCGGCTGAGGGCAGCGTGCGCAGCCTGCAAAACTCTGAAACATTGAATGGATCCGGGCTGAGTGCAAGCGGCGTACCGGGTGCATTGAGCAACCAACCCCCCGTACCTGCGACGGCACCGATCGTCGCCGCCGCGACGCCACCTGCAGGCGCGGAACCCGCAAAAATTGACAATTTGCACAAAGAAAACACCATCAATTACGAAGTTGATCGCACGATCAGCCACACCATATTGCCTGTCGGCATGGTCAAACGCCTGTCTGTTGCGGTGGTCGTCAACAACCGCAAGACCACCGACCCGAAAGGAAAAGTCAGTTACAAGCCCCTGACCGATGAGGAAAAAGCGCAGATTGACAACCTGATCAAGGATGCGGTGGGCTTTGATCAGAATCGCGGCGACAGCCTGAACGTGCAAAATGCGGCGTTCAACGACGACAAGGAAGTCGTGGCGGAAGTGCCGCTATGGCAACAACCCGACATGATCGAACTGGCGAAAGAACTCGCCAAATATTTGATGATCGCCGTGGTGATGCTGATTGTCGTATTCAAAATTATCAAGCCGGCCTTCCGTCCGCTGCAACCGTTCAGAACCGAAGGACATGAAGCGGGCCATGAGGGCGTGGATGCCGACGGCCATGCAATCGGTGAACTCGCGACAGGCGCTGAAGGTGCGCCTGTCGACAACGAACCCGGACACTACACCCCACCGATTGAGCCTTATGAAAAAAATCTCAACATCGCCAGACAGATCACTCAACAAGATCCGAAAATTGTAGCGAGCGTAATCCGGGACTGGGTGAATGGCAATGAGTGATGGCGTACAAAACAGTGCAATTTTCCTGATGACACTGGGCGAGAATGAAGCCGCAGAGGTACTCAAATACCTGGGCCCCAAGGAAGTACAAAAAATCAGTGCGGCGATGGTTGCGCTGAGCAACCTGACCCGGGATCAAATCTCCCAGGTATTTCACCAGTTCCTGGTCGCAGCCTCGGAAAAGACCACCATCGGCATGGATTCGAACGATTACATCCGCAGCATGCTGACCAAGGCGCTGGGCGATGACAAGGCCGCCGGCCTGCTTGATCGCATCATGCACAGCAGCGACACCAGCGGGATTGAAAGTTTAAAATGGATGGACCCGGGCGCCGTCGCGGAAATGATCGGCAACGAACACCCGCAAATCATCGCGACGATACTGGTGCATCTGGAACCGGATCAGGCAGCCTCCATCATGAAAATGCTCACCGAGCGCACCCGCAACGATGTGCTGTTGCGCATCTCCACGCTGGATGGTGTGCAACCGGTCGCCTTGCGCGAACTTAACGATGTGCTGAGCAAACTGATGAGCGGCGGCGCGACGGGAAAGAAAACGCTCAGAGGCGGCGTCTCTACAGCCGCGGAAATACTGAACTTCATGGGCGGGACGCTTGAAGCCGAGATGATGGAGAAAGTACGCAGCTTCGACCCGGACCTGGCACAAAAAATCGAAGACAAGATGTTCGTCTTTGAGAACATTATGGAAGTCGATGACAGAGGCATCCAGTTGATCCTGCGCGAGGTTCAATCCGAAGCACTGATCGTGGCACTGAAAGGCGCCAGCGAAGAACTGCGCGAAAAGATTTTCAAGAATATGTCGTCACGTGCGGTTGAAATGATGCGCGAAGATCTCGAATCCAAAGGCCCGGTCAAGCTCAGCGAAGTTGAAGCCAATCAGAAAGAGATTCTCAAGGTCGTCAAGCGCTTGTCTGATGACGGTCAAATTTCCTTAGGTGGCAAGGGCGAGGAGGATGCTTATGTCTAGCCCACCCCTGCCCAAAGAGCAACTCACCGCGTTCGCGCGCTGGGAACTGGCTTCCTTTGATCCTGTGCACAAGACAGCACCGGCCGAGCCGTCGCCCGCAACGGCGATCGCCACAGCCGAGTCAGCCTCAGCCAAATTACGCAGCATTCAAACCAACGCCTATGACGAAGGCCATGCCAACGGATATCAGGCGGGCTATGCGGCCGGAATTCAACAGGCACAGGCTGAAACGGCCAGACTGCAAACCCTGATGCAGAACCTGCAAACCGCACTCACTCAACTTGACGAGCAACTGGCGCAATCCCTGCTCGATTTGTCGCTGGAAATCGCACACAAGATGGTCATCGAAGCCCTGCATGTCAAACCCGAGATCATTTTAAAAGTCGTCAGTACGGCCATCAGCGGCCTGCCGCATATCAACCAGAACGCGCATTTAATCCTGCACCCTATGGATGCGGAAATGGTACGCAAACAAATGGGCGAAGACCTTGCGCACACCGGATGGAAAATTTTTACCGATTCGAAAATCGAACCGGGCGGATGCCGCGTAGAAACGGCACACAGCAATGTTGACGCGACCAATCCGGCGCGCTGGCAGCGCATCGTAGACTCTATCGGGCAGCATAAACCATGGCTGACGAACTGACACTGATTACAGAGCCTGACAAAACCGCGTCGGCGCTCGCAACGGCCTTGGATCCTGAATCGACGCTGCTCGAGCCAATCTCCTCGTTCCGTGCACCTGACACGTTGAACCCGGAATCACTTTGCAAGCTTGCTTAAAGGCTGTTTTGCTATTTTCTATATTCATAATTTGAAATTTGCATTTGTTGCGTTCAAAAAAATATTTTCTATTCAATACTTCGGCAATTTCTTTAGCAAAATAAGTAATGATAATGTCAGCGCCAGCACGTTTAATAGAAAGTACCACTTCCATCATAATACGTTCCT
>JBBRBS010000130.1:0-6664 GCA_038205615.1 Burkholderiales bacterium
TGAAAAACCTGCCTGAACTGCGCGCACGCACCCTGATCATTGCAATCGATGCAGGACACGGCGGGGAAGATCCGGGCGCTCAGGGCGGACGCGGCTCCCATGAAAAGGATGTCACGCTGGCGATTGCCCGCCGCCTGTGTGCACTGGTTAACGACACGCCCAATATGCGCGGCGTGCTGATACGGGATGGCGACTATTTTATTCCGCTGGGAGGCCGTGTCGTCAAGGCGCGCCGTGCCAGAGCAGATTTGTTCGTCTCGATACACGCCGATGCCTTCATCCGGCCGGATGCACACGGCTCTTCGGTATTCGCGCTGTCCGAGCACGGTGCGACCAGCACAGCCGCACGCTGGCTGGCTAAAAAGGAAAACGAGGCCGACTTGATCGGCGGCGTCAACATCGCAGTTAAAGACCCCTATCTTGCCCGCACCCTGCTGGACTTGTCGCAGACTGCCACCATCAGCGACAGCATCAGGTTGGCCCGTCACGTCTTAGGCGAGCTTAGCGATATCAATGATTTGCATAGCGGTCATGTCGAACAAGCTGGATTCGCCGTACTGAAGTCGCCGGACATTCCCTCCATCCTGGTGGAGACCGCTTTCATCAGCAACCCCGGCGAAGAAGCGCGCCTGAACGATGAAAACTATCAGACCAAACTCGCCAATGCAGTGCTGGGCGGCATCAAACGTTATTTTTCCCAGAACCCGGCCTTATCCAGACCTAATATTGCGAAAATCAATTAAATCGGACCGCTATGAACCAGCGACTACTCAGAATATTAGGCGGCAAGACCGAACATTACCCCTATGCGCTGGAGAGCAAGTATCCGCGCATTCTCGGCACGATCATGTCGCTGTGGGATGAGGACGATATCGACAGTTATTTTTTGCAACTGCTGGTCAGCGATCGCGGCGACCGTGATGGCTTTCCTGCGGATGTTGCGGCAGATATCCTGCACCTGAGCCTGGTCCACGCGGCCCAGGAATCGCCCGATAAGACAAAAAATATCTGGGATATTTCACCTGACTCATTTGTTAACTTCACGCCCCATCCTGCAACCGACTGGTCAGACCCGGCTCAACACATCAAGGACGAACTGAACAAGCAGGGTTTTCTTTGTACGCCGGAAGGCTTGTTTGAAGCGACTGAAGCGGGTAATCGAAGTGCGCTGGCTTTATTCATCGATGCAAAAAGCAACCTGGAAATTCGCGACAACCGAGGCTGGACCCCGCTGATGACGGCCGCCTTCAACGGCCGCGATGAAATCATAGGCTTGCTGATACAGCACAGCGCCGATGTCGACGCACTCGATCTGGGAGGCAACAGCGCATTGCACTGGGCCGCATTTGGCGGACACACCTCGTGTGCCAAACAGCTCATCGAACATCATGCCAGAATCAACCTGGGCAACAATTTTGGCTGGACACCGCTGATGCAGGCGACCGCGCGCAATCACCCCGACATCGTGGCCCTTCTGATCAACAGCGGCGTTAATCTGGACAGTGCCGCCGTCGACGGTTATACCGCACTGCACAAGGCGGCCGCATCGGGTTACAGCGACATCGTCAAACTTCTGCTCGAGCAAGGCGCCGACAGAAATCAAGCAACCTGCGAGGGTGAAACGGCCCAACAACTTGCCGTCAAGAACAAGCAGGACGAGATCGTCGAACTGCTGACGCACTGACCCGCGCAGCGTATATCCGGTGAATTCAGGCCGGAAACACGCCGGTAGACAGGTAGCGGTCGCCACGATCACAGACGATGAACGCAATCACCGCGTTCTCGACCTGTTGCGAGATGCGCAGTGCAACGCTCAGCGCGCCGCCCGATGAAATACCGCAGAAGATCCCCTCCTCTGCAGCCAGTCGACGCGTCATCTCTTCCGCATCCGCCTGACTCACCAGCTCCAGCCTGTCGACATTTTTGGCGTCGTAGATTTTCGGCAAATACGCCTCTGGCCATTTGCGGATGCCGGGAATCTGAGCCCCCTCCTCCGGCTGCACACCGATGATTTGCACTGCCGGATTCTGTTCCTTGAAATACCGCGCGCAGCCCATGATAGTGCCGGTAGTTCCCATGCTGCTCACAAAATGGCTCAGGCGTCCACCTGTGTCGCGCCAGATTTCCGGCGCAGTGCCGACATAATGGGCAAGCGGGTTATCGGGATTTGAAAACTGATCGAGGATGATGCCGCGCCCTGCATCGCGTAATGCCTCTGCCGTATCGCGCGCCAGCTCCATGCTGCCGGCCTTCGCCGTCAGCACCAGCTCCGCACCATAGGCGCGCATGCACTGGCGACGCTCCACGCTCTGATTTTCCGGCATCACCAGTATCAACTTATAACCGCGCATTGCCGCCGCCATCGCCAGCGCGATGCCGGTGTTGCCGCTGGTCGCCTCGATCAGTGTATCGCCCGGCGCAATCTCGCCGCGCTGCTCGGAATGGATGATCATGGAGAGCGCGGGCCGGTCTTTCACTGAACCTGCCGGATTATTGCCTTCGAGCTTGGCCAGCAACACATTGCCGGTGTCGCCCGGAATGCGCATCAGCCGCACCAGCGGCGTGTTGCCGACGAAATTTTCTATGGATGGGTACATCTTACGGCCTTGATATGTCTGAAGGGTGTAATGATAACTGCGCCGCCCGGAAACTGCATGACGATTACCAGATAATGCTCAGACTTATTCTTCATCCTAAAAACCGATGTTGTCCACAAAATTCACAAAAAATATGAACAAATTCAATCGCTTACTCATGACAGGTTGTTCACCGACTTGGTGAGTCATAAAAGCGGCCTAATGTTTTAATCTATTTGCGAGCTTTTACCTGACGGCAAAATGCCTGCTTACCCCATTTCGTGAATTTCGTGTTTTTGCGAGTTGCTGGCTTTAGCCAGCAGCCCTGCAAGAATCATTTCGTGGATGGAAAGTTTTTTTCAAGGTTCGTAAAAGCGGATCAAATTTCGCCCAGCCTCTTTGGCATCGTACATCGCCATATCGGCCCACTTCAACAGTTCTTCCTGGCCTGCATCGTGATTGATAAACATCACGACACCGATACTGGCAGAGCAATGATGAGTAATTATTTTGCTCCCCTCACCTTCAGCCAATTTAATTTCGTAAGGCTCACCCAGCGCGGCCAGTATCTTTTCTGCCACCATGTTCGCGTGAGAGGCGGCTTCAGCCTTGTCCTCTTCCAAACCGTTGAGCATCACCACAAACTCATCCCCGCCGAATCGGGCCACGGTGTCCATTTCCCGCATCCCTGTCGTCAGCCTTCTTGCAACTTCCATCAGCAGCAAGTCACCGGCGCCATGTCCATGCGTGTCGTTCAATGGTTTGAAGTTATCCAGGTCGATGAACATCAATGCGCCATAAAGACCGGTACGTTTGCTCAACGCGAGCGCCTGCGCCAGCCTGTCATTCAACATGCGGCGATTGGGAAGTTCAGTCAGGACATCATAAAATGCCAGCTGCCGGACTTGCTCTTCCATCAGTTTACGGTCGGATATGTCATCAAGCGAGGCAATAACGTAATCAATACGGCCATCAGGCTTACGCCGACAGGATACGGTCAAATGTGTAAATACGACTTTTCCGCTTTTATGAGTCAATCTCTCATCCAGTGCGTACTGCCCGATTTCGCCGGAAACCAGCCTCTTGAACTGTACCGAATCCGATTCAAAATCTTCAGCATGAGTAAATTCAGACCATCTCACTCCGGTCAGATTCTCTTCTGTGTATCCGAGCATGTCACACAAGCGGCGATTGACGCGCAGCCATTTTTGTTCAGGGGATGCTATCCCCATCCCGACCTGAACCAACTCGAAATAATTTCTAAAAAGCGCTTCACTCTCACTGAGCTGTTCTTCGGCAAGTCTGCGCCCTGAATCCAGGTAACGTTCTCGGCGGTAGAAAGCCCCTAACCCAACAAGCCCTGCCATCCAGACCAGGCCATGTGACCACATCTGCGTGGATTTGCGTTTATGCTCATCTGCCTGAAAAGATTTCATCGACACATAGGTGCTGATGCCACCACGTATGTCGCCGACCTTGTAGCCCTGTTGCTCATGGCATTTGAGGCAATCACGCTCCACTATAAAAGGGAGCATCAAGCGCAGATGGGATTGACCGTCTGATTGCTGCAGCTCCATGACTTCCCTTGCACCCGTTTCAAAGCGCTGCATGGCATCTTTTTCCCAGACGTCTGCGAGGTTATCAGGGTTGATTGGATTCAGGCTCGTGATGTGACTTCGAATGGAGGAGTCTTTGCCGACGCTGCTCTGCAACTCGCGCAAAGCATAGGCCGGATTCATCAACGTGAGCGCCAGACCGTGGCTGGTGACCACGTCACGATCCGGGATCTTGAGATACGGGTTGGGTGGCGTGGTTTCAGTGGGTTTTACATAGACGCCACCGTGGGAGGCGACCCATTTTCGAAAGATAATATCTTTATTGATATTGGTGCGGGCAGAGGCGATAGCCATGCTCAGTGTTTCGTTCGTCTCCTGATGGATGTTCCAGGCCAGCGAGCCGCCCACCAGCACACTCCAGCCAAGCAGAATGAAAATGTATTTACCAAGAAGGTTGCTGACAAGGTAGCCAGAAAGCACTGCGTTCATAAGAGGCATGAATCACGTATGGATTGAGCTGATTGTATACCGAATGACAGCTTGCGGGATGACCGCACGCACAAGGCCGCCCCACGCCGGACAGATCCATGCCGCGGATACTGCTGTCAGCTTTGCAACGCCTTCAGGATAGCCGGATAGTCGAAGTTCTCAGCCAGATGTGACAGCGTCTTGTGCAACGTCGAATCATACGATGCGACTTGCCTGATGATGGCGCTGATACGTTCAGCTTCCAGGCTCACCAGGGCATCGCGTAGTTCGCGGCGCAAGTCAGGTGGTAATCCCGCCAGCATCTTCGCCGTCAAAGGCGCACCGCTCACGTCTTCCGTAACCGACGCGTCCTTATAAGCGTATTTCACCCCCAGCTGCTTGCTCAGGCATGCATATATTTCGTTGAAGCGATAGGGTTTGCGCACGAAGTCATCCATACCCGCCTTGAATATTTCATCGCGTTGTTCCGCAAAGACCGAAGCCGTGACGGCGACGATCTTCACATCAGTTCCGCCGGGCAGTTCGCGGATACGCCGTGCAGCTGCCAGCCCGTCCATCACCGGCATCCTTCGATCCATCCAGATCAGGTGCGGCTGCCAGCTTTGGAATAATTCGATCGCCCGCTGACCATCCTCCGCCAGCATCACCTGAAAGCCCACGCTTTCCATCAGTTTGCTAAGCAACAATTGATTCTCCAGCTGGTCATCTACGATCAGAATTCGGTATGCGGGCTGGCCCGGTGCCAGACCCGCAATTTCACCGCTTATCACGCCCTCCGGCCTGGTCACGTCGCTGGCCGCAACCCTCTCCACAGGCAACTCGACACGAAATACAGAACCTGCCCCCGGCGTGCTGTCGACACTGAGCGCGCCGCCCATCAGCTGCAGAAACTGACGCGTAATCGTCAAACCCAGACCGGTGCCCGTCTGCGTAGACGTATGCTCCAACTGCACAAACGGCTCAAATATTTTTTGCAGGTCTTCGGGCAGGATACCGATGCCGGTGTCCTCCACCTCGATCAGCAGGAGCGGCGGCATGACATTGGGTTTCAACCCGAAGCGCAACACGATACTGCCTTGCCGTGTGAACTTCACCGCATTACCGACCAGGTTGATCAGTACCTGACGCAAACGCGCCTCGTCCCCCTTGATATAGCGCGGAAATTCAGAAGACTGGTCGATCAGCAGTTGCAGCCCTTTTTGCTGGGCGCGCATATGCATCATATCGGTGACATCGCGCACCAGCATGCCGAGATCGAATGGAGCAATCTCCAGCTGCATCCGGCCGGCTTCGAGTCTGGACATTTCCAGCACGTCGTTGATCAGTGTCAGCAAATTTTCACCACTGCGGTTGATAATATCGAGGGTGTCGCACAGTTCGCGTGGCAGCAATGCATTTTTACGCAACATGCTGGAAAAACCGAGGATGGCATTCAGCGGCGTGCGAAACTCATGGCTCATACTCGACAAGAACACGCTCTTGGCCCTGTCCGCCGCTTCTGCCGCATTCCTTGCCAGCACCAGCTCGAGGGTTCGCTGCTGCACCTCTTCTTCCAGGTGATCCCTGTACCGTCTGAGCTCGTCATCCATCCTCTTGCGCTCGGTAAGATCATGTACAGCACCAATCAGCTGCGTGCAATTGCCACTCGCGTCAAACACCGGGACCACGTTTACTTCACCTACTTTCCGTCCGGAAGGATAAACGGAAGTTTCTTCCCAGCGCACGGACTTACCTTCTTTAATCGCCTCCTTGTATTTCTCCAGAGCGAGAGCCAGTCCCGGCTCCGGTATGACTTCCTCAATGAGCCTGCCGACTACCTGATCTTCCGGTAAATGTGTCGATCTAAAAAAGCTGGCGTTAACCATCGCAAACCGAAACTGATCGTTCGGCTCCACGCTGATAACGAAAATGACATCGCTGACATTGGCATAAATCGCTGCGAGCTGACTTTCGCTGGCGCGCAGCATCAACTCCACCCGCTTGCGCTCGGTGATGTCGATAAAGGTGAGTATTGAGCCTGCCACCACACCGTCAATCACAATG
>JBBRBS010000131.1:0-6444 GCA_038205615.1 Burkholderiales bacterium
TGATGGTAGCGAAGATCTGTTCGCACACTTCTCAGCGATCAACATGAACGGTTTCAAGACCCTTCAAGAAGGTCAAAAAGTAAGTTTTGAAGTTACGCAAGGTCCTAAGGGCAAGCAAGCTTCTAACATCCAAGCTGCTTAATTGCGCTTGAGTTGTTAAGAAAGGCCTGACACGAAAGTGTCAGGCCTTTTTGCTGTGTATCAGAGATTGGCGTGTTTTGATTTACGGCTGTAATTGAACGGACTTCTGTGACAGATCAATTGAAGTTTGTGGCCCTTGTATGAAGTCCACCCCCTCTCCGGCTCCCCAGGACGCCAGTGAGGCGAGCGTAAAGACCAGTATGCTGCGCGTCATGCCCGCAGGGATGCCCTGTTCATCCAGATAGCGGCGTATATACCAGGCCGCGATGAAAAATGCGATGGTGGAGATCACCAGATTCCACATTGAAGGCAATTCGAACATTGATGAAACTCCTCAATTCTTGCTGAGAGCTTCGCTCTTGCAATCATTGATATTGGCAACCGTTTTGCGGCGATAAGTGACAAAGTGATAATCGAGCGGTTGCGGTAAATCCTGTGTGCGTGCTTCGCGCGCGATCTCCTGCCAGTCTGACGCGTCAAATTCAGGGAAACAGGCATCGCCATCAACATTCTGCTGAATCTCGGTGATATACAGCGTATCAACGTGCGTCAGCGCCTGCGCATAAATTTCAGCCCCGCCGACGATAAATATCTGCGTGTCATCAGCGCAGGCTTTGATGGCCTCCTGCAAAGAATGCGCGATCAGGCAGCCTTCTATTTTCAAGTTAATGTCGCGCGTGAGTACCACCGTGGTGCGTCCGGGTAGCGGCCGTCCTATGGAGTCAAAGGTCTTGCGACCCATGATCATGTGATGACCCATCGTAATCGCTTTGAAATGCTTCAAATCTTCCGGGCAGCGCCACGTTAATGTGTTGTCAACGCCGATGGTGCGGTTCTTGGCCATGGCAACGATGATTGAAATACTCATATTGCGACCTGACCTTTGATGGCTGGATGCGGATCGTATCCTGTCAGCGTGAAATCCTCGTATTTGAAGCTGAAGATATCTTGAACTTCAGGGTTGATTTTCATGCTGGGCAGCGGATGCGGTTCGCGTGATAGTTGCAGCTGCGTCTGCTCCAGATGGTTCAGATAAAGGTGTGCATCCCCAAAGGTATGCACGAAATCACCCGCTTCCAGACCGCACACCTGTGCCATCATCATCGTCAGCAAGGCATAGGACGCGATGTTGAACGGGACGCCCAGAAAAATGTCGGCGCTGCGCTGATACAGCTGGCAGGACAGCTTGCCATCCGCCACGTAGAACTGGAAGAATGCATGGCAGGGTGCTAACGCCATTTGATCAAGTTCGCCGACATTCCACGCAGAAACAATGATGCGCCGCGAGTCCGGATTGTTCTTCAGTTGATCGACCGCAATCTTGATCTGGTCGATTACGCGACCATCCACAGCCTCCCAGGAACGCCATTGTTTGCCGTATACCGGGCCCAGATCGCCGTTTTCATCCGCCCATTCATCCCAAATTTTCACGCCATGCTCTTTGAGATAACGGATATTGGTATCGCCCTGCAAAAACCACAGCAGTTCGTGGATGATGGATTTCATGTGGCACTTCTTGGTGCTCACAAGCGGAAAGCCTTCAGCAAGGTCGAAGCGCATCTGGTAACCGAATACGCTGACGGTGCCGGTGCCGGTACGGTCGGATTTTTTTGTGCCATGATCCAGCACATGCTGCATAAGATTGAGGTAGGTGCGCATAAGTTTTCGTGAGGCAGAAAATTCAAGCCACAGAGTACACAGAGAGTCAGGCGGAGCGTTGCGGTTTTCTCTGTGAACTCGGTGGCAAATGGTTTTTTACGGGATAATGGCAGAATTCAATATCTATCGAGGATGCAATGCTAGCACAATTGAACCTGATTTCTGAGCTCCCGGCCAACGCCACGCATCTGCTGGTGATCTGCCCGAAGTCCAAGACAGTGAGCAAAGAGGTGCCGCACGCTGATCTGCTTAAAGCTGTACTGACGCGTCGCGACATGAAGGCATCTGAGCTGGCAAAAACGCCGGTCGCCGCTAATGCTGTAAACGGTAGCCTGATCGCATGGGCGATGCTGGATTTCGACAAGGATACATTCTCGTTACAGGTGCAGGTGCGCAAAGCATTGCAATTGCTGCTGGATGAACATCCCAAGGACGTCAGTATCGTCGTGCTGGGGGATGATAAAGAACGGCAACGCGCAGCTGAGTTGGCAGTGTATGTGGCCTGGGTGAACGGTGCACCGTTGCCCGTGCACAAGAAGAAGGATGAATCCAAATCACTGAAAACAATAGGATTATACGGTTGCTATGATCAAAAATCCTTCGAGTCCATAAAGGCGCAGGCAGCAGGTAATCTGCTGTGCCGGATACTGACAGTGCTGCCACCGAATGAGCTGACGCCGGCGCTCTATCGCAAGCGCGTGCAGAAACTGGCCGATGCGCATGACTGGCAATATGAAGAGTTCGATATGAAGGCGCTGCGCAAGATGGGTGCAGGTGCATTCGTCGCGGTGGCGCAGGGCAGTGAGTTTGAGGATGCGGCCATCGTGCATCTGTCCTATAAACATCCCAAGGCAAAACAGACGGTGGCGCTGGTAGGTAAGGGGATCTGCTTTGACACCGGCGGGCATAATTTGAAACCGTCGCGCTACATGCACAATATGCATGAAGACATGAACGGTTCGGCAGTCGCGCTCGGTATTCTGCTGGGTGCCACGCTGCAAAAACTGCCGGTGAACATCGACTGCTGGCTGGCGATCGCGCAAAACCACATCAGTCCGAAAGCCTACAAGCAGAATGACATCGTTGTGGCACTCAACGGCACGACTATCGAAGTGATACATACCGATGCTGAAGGGCGCATGGTGCTGGCCGACACGCTCACACTGGCCTCTCGCAAAAAGCCGGATTTGCTGATCGATTTCGCTACGTTGACAGGCAGTATGGAGGAGGCGGTGGGTAATCGTTATTCAGGCGTGCTGGGCAGCGAGGCGCTCTTGTCGCGTGCCGTGAGTGTCGGTAAAAAGACGGGGGAGCGCCTGTGCGCTTTCCCGATGGATGAAGATTACGAGGTTGAACTCGAATCAAAATTTGCCGACATCAAGCAATGCACGCTGGAAGGTGGTGCCGACCACATTCTGGCCACGCGCTTCCTGAAGCGTTTCGTCGAGCACGATACACCCTGGCTGCATGTTGATCTGTCCGCCAGTCGCTGCGAAGAGGGCTTAGGCGGCGTAGCCACTGAAGTGACCGGTTTTGGTGTGGGTTGGGGGCTGGAAATGTTGAGTAGTAAGTAGTAAGTAGTAAGTAGTAAGTGGCTGCACCACTTACTACTCAGTGATTCAGGTGGCGTGTTGTTGCAGATATTCGTCGGTAAGCTCATCCAGTTCTTGCTCTGACATGCCTACATAATCCAGCAGCATCTGGGAATTTGACTTCCAGATTGCACTTTCGCGCATGAAACCGGAATCGCTGATTGATTCGGCGATCTGGAGCACGGCAATCAGGTTATAGACTTCGGCGGGCAGGATTTCATCAGACGTAAATACGTCCAGATTGTGGTGGTGCAAGATAGTAAGAGCAATGGTCTCTGACAGATTCCAGTTTTTGGCTAACAGATAACCGATAACCGCATGATTCGTGCTGTGGCGCTCATCCTCAATCTGGGTCAGTGATCTGGCTTTTTTGGCATGGGAGAGATTGATCGTTTCCTGATAATCCGGGAAGCGTGACATCATCAGTGGAATGGCGCAGTCGTGGAACAAACCGACGGTATATGCGACATCGCCGGAAACGCCTGGAATGCGCTTGGCAAGCATGGCCGCGATAAAGGCGGTGTTCTCAGCCGCTTCCCAGAATTGATTCAGTTGCGGATTCTTGTTTTCGTTCAGGTTGCGCAGCACCAGGCCGGTCATGATATTGAAAACATTGCTCGAACCCATCGTCATGACCGCCTGTTCGATGGAATCGATCTTGCGACGCAAGGCAAAGAACGGCGAATTGACTGTTTTGAGCATCGCCGCTGAAAGCACGACATCTTTGGCGATAATGCGTGCTATTTTGGCCATGTCCGGGTCGGATTTTTTGCGCTCATCCATCAACTCTGTGAGTATGGAGGGGCGCGGCGGAATGTTTATGCTGCCCAGTATTTTTTCTGCAGATTCTTGTGAAAGCGAAGACATGTTGTTCTTTAATCGGGTAATTGAAGCTTATTCTAACAAATAGGAACCGCTCACAGTAAAGTGATTAGCCCGTAGCGCGCGAATTTGCCAAAAGCCATGAATAGCGCGGCCTGCCACGGATTGAGCCGCAGCCAGCCAGCGGTCAGACACAGCGCATCGCCGATCAGCGGCGTCCAGGCCAGCAGCAAAACCGGCGTGCCATATTTGTGCAGTTTTTCAACGTGTTTGAGCTGTTGGGTCTGAGGTAATAACCAGCCCATGCCGAAGCTTGCCATGCCGCCCAGTGTGTTGCCGACTGTGGCGATGCCGAGCGCCATCCATAGCGTATCGGGATGGTTTTTCAGAACGGCGAACAGCACCACCTCCGAGCCGCCTGGCAATAACGTGGCACCCAGCAAGCTGCTGATGAAGAGTGAAAACAGGCTGGCGGTTTCAGTCATGTGATCATCATTCCGGACTGCGCCGGAATGACAAAATCATCATGGCTTGAGCGCCGAAAATACTTTTTGTGCAAGCGACCCGGCGGCCTGCATGGGGTTGGCGCGGATGGCTTTCTCCTGCTCGGCTATCATCAGAAACAAGCCGTCCAAGGCTTTTCGGGTGATGTAATCATCCAGCTTGGCATCTTTCTGCTCCACTAAGCCGAGCTGCACGCCACGGCCCGCAAACTGGTCGTATTTTTCGGCCAGTTTCACCTTCTGAATGGACTTGTTTACGATGGGTTTGAATTTGCCGGTAAGCTGAACTTCGGTGCTCTTGCGGAAGTATTGTGTGGCCGCATCGTTGCTGCCCATCAATATGCTTTTGGCATCTGCAACTGTCATGTTCTTAACGGCACCAATCAGCAAGGTTTTAGCTTCCGGCACGGCGGCTTCTGCAGCGCGGTTCATTGAGGTGGTCAGCTCATCGGCGTACTTGCCCATGCCGACCGTGCGCAATGCGCTGTCGACTTTTTGCAGACTGGCTGGCAGCGGGATGCGTACCTTGTCATTGCCCAAAAAGCCGTTCTCCCTAGCAAGACTCGCCACCGCAGTTTCCGCGCCTTGCGTGAGTGCCTGTTTCAGGCTGCCTACCTGATCTGTATTGCTGATGCCGGCCAGGGCGGACGGCGATGTCTGAGTCGGTTGAGCTGACTGGACGGGCGATTGATTTTGCACAGCACGACCCAGTTGCTCCTTCAGTCCGCCCAGATCAAAGGCTTGAACGGAGGATGACAGAAATAAGAGTGTTGCAATAAAAAATTGATGCAGTCCCATCGCGTACTCCAAGTACCGTTAGGGCGTATACCCGTAAAATTTTTCCTGAATCCTTCACGCAACAACTCGGGGCGTATAGCCCCTTAGTTGTGCGGGGAAGATCCTTGCGGTCTGAATCCTATTTCTTGCGCGGAGGCATCAGGTCGGTGATTGTGCCTTCCGCCATTTCGGCGGCGAAACACAGCGTTTCAGACAGGGTCGGGTGCGGATGGATGGTCAGGCCGATGTCTTCCATGTCCGCCCCCATTTCCAGCGCCAGCACCGCCTCGGCGATCAACTCACCCGCGTTTACGCCGACGATGCCTGCACCCAGAATGCGGCGCGTCACAGGATCGAGCAGTACTTTGGTCATGCCTTCCTCGCGGCCGACCGATAACGCGCGCCCTGATGCGGCCCAGGGGAATGCGCCCTTCTCATATTCGATGCCTTGTGCGCGGGCCTGTGTTTCGGTCAATCCCATCCATGCGATTTCAGGATCGGTGTAAGCCACCGACGGGATCGTCAGCGGCTCGAAGAATGCCTTGTGTCCGGCGATGTTCTCTGCCGCTACCTTGCCTTCATGCACGGCCTTGTGCGCGAGCATCGGATCGCCGACGATGTCGCCGATCGCGAAAATGTGCGGCACATTGGTGCGTTGCTGTTTGTCCACCGGGATGAAACCGCGTTCGTTCACGATTAAACCGGCCGCTTCTGCATTGATCTCGCGACCGTTCGGACGGCGACCGACCGCCATCAGCACACGGTCGTAGAGTTGTGGTTCAGGTGCCTGTTCGCCCTCGAAGGTGACACGCAGCCCTTCGGGAAGGGATTCGATCTTGATGACTTTAGTCTTCAGGTAAATCGCCTCGTAGCGTTTTTCGATTCGATTGTGCAAAGGCTTGACCATGTCTTTGTCCGCGCCCGGGATCAGTTGATCCATCAGTTCGACC
>JBBRBS010000132.1:0-6372 GCA_038205615.1 Burkholderiales bacterium
TCTCGCGCTCAGCCTGCAAGCCGTCGGTCAGCAAGGACAAATCAACCGCCGCCATGCCGCGCTTCTCGCTGGTCTTTGAAATTGCCGAATACTGGTCTTCGAAAATTGATTTCGAGTCATGCAGCAGGCGGCCGATCAGCGTGCTCTTGCCGTCATCCACGCTGCCGGCGGTGATAAAACGTAGTAGTTGTGTCGTGTCAGTCATGATTAAAAGTACCCTTCTTTCTTGCGCAATTCCATCGAAGCATCGGACGTCTGATCGTCCATGCGTGTCGCACCCCGTTCGGTGATGCGCGTGGTAGCCGTCTCGGCGATGATCTCATCTACAGTAGATGCCGTGGATTCAACAGGTGCCGTGCAGGTCACATCCCCTACGGTGCGAAAACGCACCGAGAGCACCTCGACTTTTTCGCCGGGCTTGGGTTGAACCAGATCCGACACCGGAATCACCGAATTGCCACGGCGGATCACTTCTCGTTCATGCGCATAATAGATGCACGGGATTTCCAGCTTCTCGCGGCCGATGTATTGCCAGATATCCAGTTCAGTCCAGTTGGAAATCGGGAACACGCGGATGTTTTCGCTCGGATGCACGCGGGTGTTGTAGATATCCCACAACTCCGGGCGCTGATTCTTCGGGTCCCACTGACCGAACTCGTCTCGGAACGAAAAGATGCGCTCCTTGGCACGCGCTTTTTCTTCGTCGCGCCGCGCGCCGCCCATGCAGGCATCGAAACCGAATTCTTCGATGGTCTCCAGCAGAGTGACCGACTGATACGGATTGCGCGGTAAATCGGGATTGGTTATTACGATGGAGCCGCGCGCGATGGACGCTTCCAGCGAACGCACGATCAGTCGCTCACCCAGATCATGTGCCAGCTTGTCGCGGGTATGAATGACTTCAGGGAAGTTATGTTCGGTGTCGATGTGCACCAGCGGGAACGGAAACTTCGCCGGACGGAACGCTTTTTCGGCCAGACGCAGCATCACGATGGAATCCTTGCCGCCGGAAAACAGCAGCGCCGGATTTTTGCACTCAGCCGCGACTTCGCGCATGATGTGGATGGACTCGGACTCCAGCGCGTCCAGATGGGTAAAAATATGATTGCTCATGGTTTCTTTCTCAATTTTAATGGCGGGTACGCTACGCGAACCCACACTACAATTATTTTAATTGCGAGGCCTTGCCTACATGCAGGCCGCATTCTTTGCCATCTGCACTCTCCCACCACCATCGACCGGAGCGAATATCCTCGCCCGGGGTCACCGAGCGGGTACAGGGTGCGCAGCCGATGCTGGGATAAAACCTGTCATGCAACTTGTTATAAGGCACATCATGCTGCCTGATATACGCCCAGACCTCTTCATTGGTCCAGTCCAGCAGCGGATTGTATTTTTGCATGCCCTGATCCGCATCAAACGACGATAACGCCAAAGAGCCGCGCGTCACCGCCTGATCGCGCCGCATCCCGGTGATCCAGGCTTTTTTACCCAGCAGCGCACGCTTTAACGGCTCCACCTTGCGGATATAACAGCAGGCTTTGCGATTTTCCACGCTGTCGTAAAAACCGTTCACCCCGTTCTTTTCAATATACGCTTCTACACTCGGTGCCGCCGGAAAATATACCTTGAGCGGCGCACCGTACCGAGCACGCACCGCCTGCATCAGGTCATACGTCTCCTGTGGCAGTCTGCCGGTATCCAGACTGAACATCTCGATATCCGGCCGATATTTGGCGATCAGGTCGGTCAGCACCATGTCCTCCGCCCCCAGACTGTTGGCGAAGGCTACGGGTGAAAACTCCCGCACGGCAGCGTCCAGCAACGCTTTCACCTGCTCTACTTTTTGTGCGCTCATGTACCGACACCTCCGCGTTGCACACGACGGAACAGGGGCAGCGGCTGATCGATCGAGGCCTGATAAACCTCAGAAAAGTCGCTCAAGCCTTTGAGCGCGTCATGAATGTCTTTATCCGCCCGCACAGCAAATGCATCGAAACCTGTGCGCTGCATGTAAAACAGCTGGTCGCGCAACACGTCGCCGATGGCGCGCAGCTCCCCCTTGTAACCTAACCGTTCACGTACATAATGAGCGATCGAGTAACCGCGACCGTCCGCAAACTTCGGAAAAGCGACCCCAATCACGGCAAAACATGCGAGATCCTCCCGCAACGCTTCCGGGTCTTCACAACTGTGCAGCCACACGCCGATCTCGGCATGATTTTTCAGGCTGTCGCGCTGTGCCAGCCATACGCTCAGCGGCACAATGACACGGCCGGCGGCAACCTCAACCGTTTGCGGCGAGTCGCTCTCGGCCAGACGCAGGACAGACCAGTCATCCTTAACGACTGCTTTATTTTTTATGATCATTTTCAAAACCTCGGTGAATAGTAAGGCATGTCATAGGGCACGCCAGCTTTTAGCAATTCGTAATCAACACCCGCCAGTTCCTTGTCATCCTCGACCGGACTCGCATAAACGTAATCCTTAAAAGGTTCATAACCGATGCGGCGGACCGTGTCGATGAAGCGTTCGTCATCAAAGCGCGCCTCAACATACACTTGCAGCAGACGCGCCAGCACTTGGGGTACTTGCCCGAAGGAAAACGAACGCCCGATGACTTTGCCGATGCTACTGTCATTGCCCTGTGCACCGCCGATCGACACCTGATACCACTCTTCGCCGTCCTTATCCACACCCAGAATACCGATATGGCCGATATGGTGGTGCGCGCAGGCATTCACGCAACCGGAGATATTCAGATCGATCTCGCCGATGTCGTGCAGAAAATCGATATCCTCGAAGCATTCTGCAATCGCTTTGGCCAGCGGTATCGAACGCGCATTCGCCAGTGCGCAGAAGTCGCCTCCCGGGCAGCAGATGATGTCGGTCAACAGGCCGATGTTCGGTGTCGCCAGGCCCAATTGCTTTGCGGCCTGCCAGAGCGCTGCCAGGTCGGATTGTCTGACATCCGCCAGCACGATATTTTGCATATGCGTGATGCGCACTTCGCCGAAACTGAAACGGTCCGCCAGGATCGCAACTGCATCCATTTGTTCGGCCGTCGCATCCCCGGGCGCTACGCCGGTTTTCTTCAGCGACAACACCACAGACGCATAACCCGGCACTTTGTGCGGCTTGACGTTGCGTTGCATCCAGTTGGCGAAGCCCTTATTGTTGCTTTGCAATGCCGCGACTGCCGCATCGATTTCCGGCAAAACCTCATAAGCCGGCGCTTCAAAAAAAGCCGCGACGCGATTCAGTTCCTCGACGGTAATCGTGCAAGGCCCGCCACGGGTGAATTCCCATTCTGCCTCAACCTGACGCCTGAATTCTTCTATCCCCAACGCCTTGACCAGTATTTTGATGCGCGCCTTGTACAGATTGTCGCGGCGACCATACTGGTTATACACGCGCACGATGGATTCAACATAGCTGATCACATCCTGCCAGGGTACAAAGGCGCTGATCTCGGTGCCGATGACCGGGGTACGCCCAAGCCCGCCGCCAACCAGCACGCGAAAGCCGACTTCACCGAGCGGGTTCTTCACCACCGCGAGACCGATGTCATGCACCTCAATTGCCGCTCGGTCTTGTGTTGCACCGGTGATGGCGAATTTGAACTTGCGCGGTAAAAAGGCGAATTCAGGGTGAAACGTGCTCCACTGGCGAAGAATTTCAGCGTACGGGCGCGGATCGACGAGCTCGTCCTGCGCCACGCCGGCATATTCATCGCAGGTGATATTGCGTATGCAATTACCCGACGTCTGGTTGGCATGCATCTCCACGCTGGCCAGTTCATCCAGGATATCCGGCACATCCGGCAGTTTGACCCAGTTGAACTGGATGTTCTGACGTGTGGAAAAATGTCCGTACCCGCGATCGTACTTGCGCGCGATATGCGCAAACATCCGCACCTGACTCGAACTCAGCAGGCCGTAGGGCACCGCGATGCGCAGCATATAGGCATGGATCTGCATGTACAGGCCATTCTGCAGACGCAGGATGCGAAATTCATCTTCCGTCAGCTCGCCCGACAAACGGCGGTTTACCTGATCGCGAAACTGCGCAACGCGCTCTTCGACAATCCGGTGATCATATTGATCGTAACGATACATTTAGTTGTCCTCGTCTGGATAACGTTTCGAGACTGGCAGCAACAAGGCGGCCTCAAGCGGAAACTTCGCACCATACGCCAGAATATACTGAACATCCGCATCTTCGTCGTGGCGCAGGGCCGAGCCGATATAGGCGTGTTCGCCGGTTTGACCGACAACGACGCCGATGCGCCCGCCGCATCCGTTGAACCAGCTCACTTGTTTTGGCTTATTGGCTTTATTTTCACTCATCATTTTTCCTTATTTGTAGAATACCATCTTCAAACCGATAATCAGCAACATCACTGCCAGCACCGGACGCAGCACCTTTTCAGGCACCTTCGCACTCATGTGGCTGCCGATGTAGATGCCAGGCAAGGAGCCTGCCAGCAGACTGCCCAGCAACACCATATCCACCGTACCCAGCGCCAGATGTCCCATACCGGCAAAGGCGGTGAGCGGCACGGCATGCGCAATATCGGTACCGACCACCTTGACCGACGACATGCGCGGATACAGAAACAGCAAGGCCACCGTACCTAGCACCCCGGCACCGATCGAAGAAACCGTCACCAGTGCCCCCACAACCACCCCGGTTGCGATGGTCGCTCCCGGCAGATAACGGTGGTGCAACTCATATACCCGGCCATCGCGGCTGCGGCCGAACTTCGCAATCTGATCCTTGAACAGCAACACGACAGCCGTCAGCAGCAAAGCCACGCTCAGCACACTGGTTACTAAACCGCGCAAGGTCTTTTCATCCGGCGCCAGGTATTTCAGTAACAGGATGGTCACGAGCGCCGATGGCAGGCTGCCCAGCGCCATCAGCCCGACCACGCGCCACTCCACCGTGCCGCGACGACTGTGCACCCATGCACCGACCGTCTTGGTCAGCGACGCATACAGCAAATCCGTACCCACAGCAGTCGCCGGCGACACGCCGAAAAACAGCACCAGCAGCGGCGTCATCAACGACCCGCCACCTACCCCGGTCACGCCGACAATCAGGCCGACCAGAAAGCCGGATAACGTAAACATCCAATCCATTGCGTACCGCCTTATTCAATTCAGGAGTGCATCTTATCCCACCTCAATCAATATATTTAATGATTTTATGTTAGTATTTTATAACCAAAAGGAATATAGAAGGATTATGATGAATCTTCAACAATTGCGTTATCTGAACGAAATCGTGCGGCGCGGCCTGAAAATCTCCGATGCGGCAGATGCGCTCTATACGTCGCAACCGGCCATCAGCAAACAGATCAAGTTATTAGAAGAAGAACTGGGCATACAGATTTTCGTGCGCAACGGCAAACGCATTTCCGCCCTCACCGAACCTGGTAAGGGCCTGCTCACCATTGCCCAGCGCATGCTGCTCGATGCAGAAAACTTCAAACAGTTTGCTCAGGAATTTCATTCCAAGGATACCGGTCAGCTGACCATCGCCACGACCCACACCCAGGCGCGCTATGCGCTTCCGCCAGTCGTGAAGCAGTTTATGGAACGTTACCCAAAGGTCAAACTGGGTTTGCATCAGGGCACGCCGACGCAGATCGCCGAACAGGTATTGCACGGCGAGGTCGATATCGGTATCGCCACCGAAAGTCTGTCGCTATATGAAGAACTGGTCACCCTGCCCTGCTATGAATGGCATCACTGCGTGATCACCAGGCCCGGCCATCCTTTACTCGACGAACAGACGCTGACGCTCGAAGCTATCGCGAAATACCCGATCATCACCTACGACTCAGCCTTTTCCGGACGCGGCAAAATCAACGATGCGTTCGATCAGGCCGGCATCGAGCCTGACATTGCGCTGACCGCGATTGATTCGGATGTCATTAAAACTTACGTGGAACTGGGACTGGGAATCGGAATCCTGGCCGAGACCGCCTTCATTGCTGACCGTGAACAGCATCTGCGCATGCTACCGGCAAGACATCTGTTCAAGTCCAGTACCACACGGATTGCGGTACGCAAGAACGAATACCTGCGCGCGTACACCTATGACTTCATCGAACTGTTCGCACCGCATCTGACGCGCGAGGTGGTTACCCGTGCGATGCATCTTTCCAATGCACCCGACGCATAGTGAAAAATCTCTTAAAACCTGCAAAAATGGAACGGTAAGATACAAAAAAGCCGGGGATATCCCCGGCTTTTTTCATGCCACAACCGTCAAATTAGAACGAGTATGAAACGCCAGCATTCACGACTGTTGCCGTGCTGTTCTGCTTAACCAGCGCAACAGGGATGGTCGCCGCGACGCCAT
>JBBRBS010000133.1:0-6284 GCA_038205615.1 Burkholderiales bacterium
TATTCGCTGTGCAGACGGAGATGGACAAAGGCGGGTTGCGACATGATGGGGTTACGTAAATTTGCAGCGGTGATTTTACCACTTCGCCACGACTAACTGGAATCGGCAGATGCCATCCTCTTTTTTAAATTTAAACCGCGCCCGCAATGCGTCAGTGAGTGTAACATTCACGCCATGCAGTGCCACTTAACTGCATAGGATGTGTGTTATACGGTCGCACGACCTAACGTTCAGGTAGTAATGATATGCCCCCCAAGCAAATATCTGCCCGCACCGTCTGGCGAAAGTTCGCCAGCCTTCTGCTGTCTTCCATCGTATTTCTCGCAGCGGTATCTTCTGCCCAAGTGCTCACTGACACAGGACTGTCCAGCACAACAACGACTTCCGCAATACAGGCACAGAAAGACACGCTGATCGTAGGCAGCGAACAGGACTACCCGCCTTTCGCCACCGGCATGACCGATGACACCGCAGGCGGATTTACCGTCGATCTGTGGCGCGCCGTGGCGACTGAGGCCGACTTGAAGTATCGCCTTCGCGTACTGCCTTTCCACCAGCTCCTTGAAGAATTCAAACAGGGCAAAATCGATGTGCTGATCAACCTCGCACAATCAGAAGAGCGCCATAAATTCGCCGACTTCACCGTACCTCATGTCATCGTGCATGGCGCGATTTTCGTCCGAAAAAATAATTCAGATATCCGTACCGAGAATGACCTGAACGACAAATCCATCATCGTGCTCAACGCCGATCTGGCGCATGACTACGCACTGAGCAAGGGTTGGGAAAAACAGTTGATACTGGTAAACACTGCCGCAGAAGGTATGCGCCTGCTGGAATTAGGCAAGTTTGATGCCTTGCTGATCTCCAAACTGACTGGCATGCAGACACTCAGTGCGCTGGACTTGCACGACATCGTGGCACTGAAGACACCTGCGGGTTTCTCGCAAAAATTTTCATTGGCAGTACGGGAGGGACAATCCGAATTGCTCGGCAAGCTCAATGAAGGTTTAGCCTTCACCAAATCCAACGGCACTTACGATGCGCTTTATGAAAAATGGTTTAGTATCTTTGACGAAAAAACAACCAGTCTGCGCGCTTTACTGTTCTATCTCATCCCCATCCTTGCGCTTTTTTTATCCATATCAGTCTATTTTTTCTATCAACGCCATGTTGAACGCAGAGAGTCAGAAAAAAAATACCGCGACCTGTATGACCACTCACCTGACATGCTGCTGTCAGTTTCATTCGAGACGAAAAGCATCTTGGATTGCAACACGACGTTGCTCAATGCCATCGGCTATGCAAGAGAAGAGCTGATCGGTCGCTCTGTACTCGAACTCTACCACCCGGACTGTATCGACCGGGTTAATACCGCATTCCAGACATTTGTGTCCCGCAAAGAAGTGCATGATGTGGAGCTGCAGTTGCGATGTCGTGATGGCAGAAAACTCGAAGTCAGATGGAGCGCCACGGCAGTATGCGATAAACACGGCGCCCTGCTGTTCAGTCGTTCGTCATTGCGCGACAACAGCGAACGCAAAACGGCTGAATCTATGATTGCCGAATCAAGAAATCTGCTTTTGACGATCATTGATACCGTGCCGATGCGGGTATTCTGGAAGGATCGCGACTTACGCTATCTCGGTTGCAATACAATTTTCGCCAAGGATGGCGGAATGGCACTACCGGCTGATGCCATAGGCAAGGATGACTACCAGATGGGCTGGGCGGCACAGGCCGAGCTTTACCGATCCGATGACCGTGCGGTCATGGAGTCTGGCATCGCCAAACTTTTTTACGATGTGCCGCAGACAACACCGGATGGCGAGCAAATTTGGCTACGCACTTCAAAAATACCGCTTAAAAACAAGGATGGAGCAACCATCGGCTTGCTGGGTATCTACGAGAACATCACCCTGCACAAGCTGGCTGATGAACGGCTGCGAACGCTCTCCACCGCGGTGGAACAAAGTCCGATCTCAATCGTGATTGCGGACGTCAACGCCAACATCGAGTATGTCAATCCGCGTTTTTCGGAAGTCACGGGATACACTTTCGGCGAAGTGATCGGACAAAACCCTCGCATCCTGAAATCCGGGTTAACACCCAGTGCAACTTATCGTGAGTTATGGCGCAGATTATCTGACGACCAGGTCTGGCACGGCGAACTGGCTAACAAACGCAAAAACGGGGAACTCTATTGGGAAGATGTACACATCGCAACGGTGAAAAACGCTGCGGGCAAGCTCACGCACTATGTTGCGGCCAAAGTGGACATTACCCAACGTAAACAGAGTGAAGCTGACCTTCAGCAGAGCGAGGAGCGTTTTCGCTTCATGCTGGAAAACAGCCCGATCGCCGTGCGCATCTCTAATCTGGCAAGCGGGCAGGTCGTGTTTTCCAACCAGCGTTATGCCGAGTTGATCTGCACTAAACCCGACCAGGTAATCGGCATCAATCCGAAACAATACTATGCCAACCCTCAGGATTATGTCGATGTAATCGAACGGCTTTACAAAGGTGAGCGGGTCACCAACAAATTGATTGAGCTGCGTATTCCCAACGAACATTCAAACACGAAATGGGCATTGGCCTCATACCTGCAGCTGGAGTATCAAAACGGGCCGGCGATGCTGGGCTGGTTCTACGACATTACCGATCGAAAATCCATGGAGGAACAGATTCAGCACCTGGCGCACTATGATCCGCTCACCGATCTGCCGAACCGGACGCTGTTTACCGACCGCTTGCAACAGGCGCTGGCGATCGCTAAACGCGACAAGGTACACATGGCCCTGATGTTCATCGACCTGGATAAATTCAAACCCATCAACGACACGCTAGGCCACGACGTCGGCGATCTGGTGCTCAAGGGAGTCGCGCTGCGTATTCAGGAATGCCTCAGAGAATCGGATACCGTAGCGCGGATCGGCGGAGATGAATTCGTCGTGCTGCTACCCAACATAGACGTTGCGCAAGACGCGCTGGGTGTCGCCGAAAAGATTCGTCATGCGCTCAATCAGCCTTTTGAACTGAACGGTCGCAGCCTGCACATTTCGTCGAGTACCGGCATCGCCATTTACCCCGAACACGGTATCGATGAAAAACAGCTCATCAAACTGGCCGACACCGCCATGTACTATGCCAAGGCGGGTGGTCGCAATAATGTAAAAATTTATCAGAATGGCATGCAGGAAGCGGGTTGACGACCCGTTTTCAGTTTACGGACTGAAAACTGAAAACTGAATTCTGCGCTCCTGTTAAAATGCCTGCCAGGCAATCTCCTTCATCACGATGCAACACACCCTATCCCCGCAACGCGAACGTTATTTGCTGCTAACCCTGGCCGGCATGCAGTTTTCCCACATTCTCGATTTCATGATCATGATGCCGCTAGGGCCGATCCTGATGAAAGAATTCGGCATCAGCACGCATGAGTTCGGCTTTCTGGTCGCCTCCTACAGTTTCAGCGCCGCCTTCGCAGGCCTCCTGGCCGCCACCTTCGTCGACAAATTTGAGCGAAAGCGCCTGCTGCTGACGGTGTTTGCGCTGTTCGGTCTGGCGACGCTGGCATGCGGCCTGTCGCCCAGTTACGCCACGCTGCTGGTCGCGCGCGGTCTGGCCGGCGCTTTCGGCGGCGTGATGGGTGCGATGGTGCAAACGCTGGTCGGCGATCTGATACCGTTCGAGCGACGCGCCACTGCCAGCGGGGTCATCTCATCCTCATTCTCCCTGTCCACCGTAGCCGGCGTGCCGCTGTCACTGTGGCTGGCAAACCTCTTCCAGTGGCGAGCTCCCTTCATCCTGATCGCCTGCACCACCGTAGTATTTCTGATCGTGGGTCTTAAGTTTCTGCCGGACGTCCGGCATCACCTGAGTCAGGAAAAACGCGCACATCCGTTCTCGGCGATGTTCGAGGTGCTGCGGGACGCCAATCATTTGCACGCGCTGGTATTCACGATGCTGATCCTGTTTTCGGGCTTCACGGTGATCCCGTACATCACCGTCTATGCGGTCGCTAACGTCGGGATAGCGCAGCATGATATTTTCTACATCTATCTGGTCGGGGGCGCTGCGACGCTGATTAGCTCGCGCCTGATCGGAGGCTGGGCGGACGCAGCCGGCAAGGTCAAAATCTATCGCCTGATGGCGGTTGCGGCCACCGTACCGCTGTTCGCCGTCACGCAAGTTCAGGCAGCACCACTCTGGGTCTGGCTGATCTGCACCACAGCCTTCTTCGTGCTGATCTCGGGTCGTATGATTCCGGCAATGGCCATCATCACGTCCGCCGCCAAGCCAAAACTGCGCGGCACCTTCATGTCGCTCAATTCTGCCACGCAGCAACTGGCCAGCGGTCTGGCAGCGACCCTGGCAGGCTTCATCACCACGCAAAACATCTCTGGACAGATAATCGGTTACGACCGGGTGGGATATGTCGCCATCGCAGCGAACCTGCTGGCGATCGCATTCGTCTCACGCATCGTGATGCACGATCAACAGGCAGGCTTACCGAAGTAGCCGGTCACTTGCGCGGCAAGGCAGGTCAAACCCTGAACACTTCCACCGCAAGCCTGACTTCACGCGCTTTTCCTTCCAAATCATTTGCCAGACTCAACAGGCTTTGCGCGGCACTTGAATTCTCTTCGGACATCGAGGAGACGCGTTCGGTGCTTTGCGCCAACCCGGTAGCCGCTGCCGTTTGCTCGTTCAGTGAGCCGGAAATCTCGTCGATCACGCTGGCCACTTCGCCGAAACTTTGCTGGATCAGTTCGATGGAAGCCTGTGCAGTCTCGGCATCAATCACGCCCTGCCGGGTGGTATTCACCACTTTGCCCATGCTGCTGAGGGCACGGTTTGCTACATCGCCGATCTTGCCGGACATTTGGTTAATTTCTGCAGTGGCTCCGGCAGTGCGTTCGGCCAACTTGCGCACTTCATCCGCCACCACCGCGAAGCCGCGCCCCTGTTCCCCCGCGCGTGCCGCTTCGATCGCCGCATTTAACGCCAACAGGTTGGTCTGATCGGCAATCTCTTTGATGGCTTTCACCACCTCGCTGATCCGTGATGCATCCTCACCTAAACGGGACACTTCGGCTGAGGCGGCTTCGATCTCTTGCGCCGTGGACAACAGTCCATTCACAGTTTTATTGACTACCTGCACACCCTGCTCTGCATGGATGCGTGAATGATTGGCGATACGCTTGGCAGTGCCGCCCTGATCGCTGATGTGATTGGTGGATACGCTCAGCTCTTCGATTACAGCGGCCATGCTGCTCACCGCATCCGATTCATGATTGACGTTCACGGAGATTTGCTGCGCTGAAGCAGCCAGATTATGCGCCATATCGCCGACCTGATTGGCCTGGCTTTTGACACGGACGATCATGTCGCGCAATGACGATTGCATCTGATACGCATTCGCCAGCAAACTACCCGCTTCAGGCAATTTGTCAGGTTGTTGCGAAAAATCGCCGGAAGCCATCGTGTTGACCACCGTAGCGACGTCGATGGGATCCCCTCCCAGTTGATTGAACACCGACCGGATGATGATTTTAGCCAGAAACACCGACAGCGACAGCGCGACCAATACCCAGACGATCACAATGTTGCGGCGATGCTGAAAAACTTCTTCTGCAAGTGTGATTTTTTCCGCGACTTTATCTTCGACGAAACTATCACGCAGTACGGTAATCTGTTTAGACAGCTCGCGATCGATACCGGCCACCGCCGCGTCAGACTCGGCGGCATTGCCTTTGTGTGCGTCGATCTGCGCCAGATATTTACCGCTGACTGTTTTATGCTCATCATCCAGCCGGTTCAGTTTACTGATGAAATCGGCAACGCCCGGCTGCCCACCCAGCAGTTTTGTCAACCCCACCAACGCCGCAGCACGATGTTCCCCGAACAGTGCCTGCTGTTCGACAAATTCGCCGCGATATTTCTTTAACTTTTCCGGATCGGCGCCGCGTATCCACACGTCCTTAGCCAGCTTGACCTCTTTTAGAAAGGTGATGTTCATCGTGCCGATGTCGCTCATTACCTGTATGTCATCTTGCAGGCGCAACAGATTTTTTTTCTCATCCTGAACGGCATCATTGAGCTGCATCAGACCGAAAACGGCCATCGCCAGAAACATCACAAATGACACCGATTCCAGCGCGAAAAATTTGCTTTTCAACGTAACGGTACTGAGCATGTAAATCTCCATCAAGGATGAAATAGTGGGTGTTTGTGGTCAGGGCGCGTTAATCGCGTCTGTGATGTAAAGCTCAAACACTAGC
>JBBRBS010000134.1:0-6261 GCA_038205615.1 Burkholderiales bacterium
GGTTATCAGGTTAGTAGTAGCTTTGGTGATGGTCAGATTGCCAGTTACCATCCTTCGATATATGAATTTTTGTTAGGGTTCGCAGGATTGGCAATTGCATTCATCATCACCACCGTTAGCGTACGGGTGTTGAATTTCATGCCGCATGACAAGCCGTATATCGCTGATTAATATCGCCGGTTCATTCTTTCAGAAGGCTGCCATGAATCAGATGCTTATTTCGGCAGCACATAAATCCTCAGGGAAAACGATGGTCAGCATCGGTTTGTGTGCTGCGCTCAAAGCGCGCGGCCACGTCGTGCAACCGTTCAAAAAGGGGCCGGATTACATCGACCCGATGTGGCTGTCTCAGGCCGCAGGCAGGCCTTGCCGCAACCTCGATTTATATCTGATGGAGCAATCCGACGTCATTGACACATTCACGCGGCACCGCGCGGAAGTCAATGTGATCGAGGGCAATAAGGGGCTGTACGATGGCTTGGCGCTGGACGGCAGCAACAGCAACGCGGCATTGGCCAAGATGCTCGATCTGCCGGTGTTTCTGGTGATCGACGCGCGCGGCATGACGCGCGGTATTGCACCGCTGATTTTAGGTTATCAGGCCTTCGATCGCGAGATCAATATCGCCGGGGTGATCCTCAATAACCTGGGCGGCAGTCGCCATGAATCCAAATTGCGCGCCGTCATCGAGCACTACACCGATGTGCCGGTGCTGGGGGCGATCCATCACGACGAGCGATTGAGCATCGTCGAACGTCATCTTGGCCTGATGCCGAGCAATGAATCAAATGTCGCTGCGGCTAAAATAAAACAGATCGGCGAGGCGATTGCCGAACAGGTCGATCTGGGAAAAATACTCGAATTGTCGCAAAGCCTGACTGTGCTGCAGGTGAGTGAGCCCCTCCGACTGCCGTGCCACAATAAAGTGCGCATCGGCATCGCACGCGATCGCGCGTTTGGTTTTTATTATGCGGATGATCTCGATGCGCTGGAACATGCGGGAGCCGAACTGGTTTCGTTCGATACGCTGCACGATACCGCTCTGCCCGATGTGGATGCACTGTATATCGGCGGCGGTTTTCCCGAGACTTGCGCGGCAGAACTCGAAGCGAACTGCAGTTTGCGCGGTGAGATCAGGCAGCGTATCGAAGCGGGAATGCCAGCGTATGCCGAATGCGGCGGGCTGATGTATCTGTCGCGCAGCATCGACTATCAGGGGCATACGTACAGTATGGTCGGTGCGATTCCGGGCGATGTGAAAATGCACGACAAACCCGTCGGTCGCGGTTATGTTCATCTCAAAGAAGATGAAACGCATCCCTGGCCGCGTCCTAATGCGCCTGCGAAACAAATCAAGGCGCATGAGTTTCATTATTCCAGTCTGGAGAACCTCCCCGCAGACAGCCGATTCGCATACCATGTCGAGCGCGGCTACGGTATAGACGGGGAGCGAGACGGACTCGTGTTGCACAACCTGCTGGCCTCCTATACCCACCTGCGCACTATCGGCAGTTGCTACTGGGCTACCCGATTCGTGTCTTTTATCCAAAGACATCGGGGGCAGGAGCAATCAATACCCACTAATTTCACCGAGCAGGCAATATGACACAATCCCCTTATCAAGCCGCCATCAACGCATTTGACAAAGCCAATGCGCAAGACCCGAATGTGGAAACAAGCGATGGGCGTGAATATCCCAAGGAGTTGTTGTACGCGCAGCGCATGAGCGATATGCAGGAACGCTACGCGCCAGAGGCATCTGAGGCGGTGAAGCTCGCCGTGCGTGCACAGCACATTCAGCGCTGGAAGAGTCCGCGCAGCGATTATCCGATGGATAAGCCGGGCTACATGCTGTGGCGCACCGGACTGTACAAGTTTCATGCGGAAACGGCAGGTGCTCTGATGAAAGAAGCCGGCTATGACGACGAGATGAACGAACGCGTCAAGACCATCGTCAGCAAGAAGGGACTCAAGACCAATCCTGAAACGCAATTAATGGAGGACGTCGTGGACCTGGTATTCATTGAGCACTACATGATCGGATTCGCCGCTAGTCACCCCGAATATGACGAAGCGAAATGGATACTGATCGTCAGGAAGACCTGGAATAAGATGTCCGAGCGCGCGCATGCGTTTGCATTGAGCGGCAAGATTAAATTGCCGGAAGCCCTGGTGCCTCTGATATTGAAAGCGATACAATAATGGATTATTTGCCGATTTTTTTAAACCTTAAAAAACAACTGTGTTTGGTTGTGGGTGGCGGTGAAATCGCCAAACGCAAAGCGGGCGTGTTGCTGGAAGCGGGCGCCATCGTTCGTGTGGTGGCGCCCGAGATTGATCCTGCCTTGAGCCGGCTTGCACATGTCGAGTCCATCATCGCACGCTTCGATGCAACGCATCTGGACGGCGTGACGCTGATTATCGCGGCGACCAATGACCGTGATGTCAATATTCTGGTTTCCAAGATTGCACGTGAGCGCAACATACCCGTTAATGTGGTGGATGATCCCGAATATTGCTCGTTTATCATGCCCGCCATTCTGGATCGTTCGCCATTGATGGTGGCATTTTCCAGTGGCGGCGCGTCGCCTGTGCTCACGCGGATGATGCGTGGCAAGCTGGAAACGATCATTCCGCAGAATTTCAGCCGTCTCGCCGCCTTTGCCGAACGCTTTCGCGAACAAGTCAAATTGCGCGTCACCAATCCGGCGAAGCGCCGTATCTTCTGGGAAAATGCACTCGATGGCGTGGTCGCCGAAAAGGTGCTGACAGGGGATGAGAAGAGTGCCGAAGCGATGTTGCAACAGATGCTTGCGAGTGAGGACAATATCGTGCGCGGTGAGGTTTATCTGGTCGGCGCAGGGCCAGGTGACCCGGATCTGCTGACTTTCCGCGCGCTGCGCCTGATGCAGAAGGCCGACGTGGTGGTGTACGACAATCTGGTCTCCAAACCGATCGTCGATATGACGCGGCGCGATGCCGAGCGCATCTTTGTTGGTAAAAAACGTGCCGACCATACGTTGCGTCAGGAAGAGATTAATGAATTGCTGGTTCGCCTGGCCAAACAAGGCAAGCGTGTGCTGCGTCTGAAGGGCGGCGACCCGTTTATCTTCGGGCGCGGTGGCGAGGAGATCGAAACGCTGGCGGCAGAAGGTATTCCGTTTCAGGTGGTGCCCGGTATTACCGCCGCTTCTGGTGTCGCATCCTATGCCGGTATTCCGCTGACGCATCGCGATTATGCGCAGTCCTGCATGTTTGTCACCGGGCATCTGAAGGATGGCACGATGAACCTCGACTGGGACGCGTTAGCCCGGCCGAAGCAGACCGTGGTGGTTTATATGGGTCTGCACGGACTCGAAACACTGTGCAGTGAACTGGTCAAGCATGGTATGGCGGCGTCGACGCCGATTGCGATTGTTCAGCAGGGCACCACGCAGAATCAACGCGTCGTGACCGGTACGCTAACGACATTGCCCGGGATTGCCGCAATCGAAAAACTCCAGGCGCCAACGCTGATCATCATCGGCGGCGTCGTCAAGCTACGTGAAAAATTGCAGTGGTTTCATCCGCAGCCTTCCTGACATGTGATGCTTCAACGGGGGTGCAACGACATGAATGACCTGTTGAGTCTGACACGGGCAGCAAGGTTGGTCGGCGTTCCCCGCGTGGTATTACAAAAGAAAATTCAATGCGGAGAACTGGTCTCTTTCGATGGCATGGTGAGTGTCGAGAACCTGCTCTCATGCTATCCGGATGCACAGCTTGAGGATACCGTCGAAATTAAACGGATTGCCCAGATCAGGGAACGGTCTTTTGGCAAGCGGGTATTTGAACGGGCGCTGCCCGACGCGGAAGTGCTGGCGACCCGAGTCACTGATTTGAGCAAAGAACTGGCCAATAGCCAGTCGCAACTGAAAAAACTGAACGCACTTCTGAATAACTTGTGGAAAAAGCTGGATGAATCAGGCAGTCACGAAGCGTCTCGCGAGACGATCGCGGATCTGAAGTTATGGATAAAACATGAGGTCTCATCGGCAATGGAGCCAGGATTCAGTCATCTTTTGGCTATAAAGGACAACATGTTGCGCGTCATGACGGCCCAGGTGACCCTCATGCCAAGTCGCCAGGATTTTTTGCTCGAAGGGCAGGACACCCTGCTAGAGGCGGCTATGCGAGCGGGCATCCCGCTCAATTATGGCTGCAGCGGCGGCAATTGCGGCTTGTGCAAGGCCCGCGTTGTATCAGGGCAGGTCAAGAAAACGCGTCATCATGATTTTGTCATTTCCGATGCGCAAAAGAGTCAGGGCTGTATTTTGCTGTGCAGCAATACGGCTGTCAGTGATGTCGTGCTGGAAGCAGAAGTCGCGGGAAGCGTGCAGGACATTCCGTTTCAGCAGATAACCGCCAGGGTGAAAGCGATCGATATGATCAGTGCCGACATGGCATTGCTGCATCTGCAAACGCCGCGTGCTCTGCGTTTGCGTTTTCTGGCGGGGCAGAGTGCGACCTTGAGGGTCGGGCTCGCTTTTACTGCCGAACTGCCGATTGCCAGCTGTCCATGTGATGATCGCAACGTGCTGTTTCATGTGCCCAGACAGACAGGCAACCTGTTTTCAGATTACGTTTTCGAGCGTCTTCAATGCAATGATGCTGTCGAGGTGGAAGGGCCGCAGGGTGAATTTATTCTGCATGAGAAGTCGCCCCGTGCACTGTATTTCTTTGCCTTCGATGGCGGCTTTGCGCCGATCAAGAGTCTGATCGAACACGCGCTGTCGCTCAATGCAGAGTCTGTCCATTTGCACTGGATTGCATCAAACCCAGGCGGCATTTATCTGCCGAATGTGGTGCGTGCATGGGCTGATGCGCTGGATAACTTCCATTGCACGGAGCATATCGCCGGTTTTGATTTGCGCGCCATGGCCGGCAAGCGTGAAGAAAATCTGTTGAGTCAGCTGGGCCGTATCGTAGATATTGATGCAGGGCTGATCAACGGTGATGTATATCTTGCGGGGCCTGCCGCAGCTGTGAATGTCGCCGAGCAGTTTTTTCTGGGGCTGGGTTTGCCAAAAAACCGAGTCTCTGTAAATTTTCTTTAATAATCAATAAGGAGAAAAAAATGGATAAAGCGGTCTGTGCTCAGCGCGCACCTTACGCGCTGGAACTGGAAGCCGGTGAATACTGGTGGTGTTCGTGCGGAAAATCTTCATCCCAGCCATTTTGTGACGGATCCCACAGCGGCACCCAGTTCACACCAGAGAAGATCACGTTGCTGGAAAAAACCAGGGTCAGACTGTGCGGCTGCAAAGCGACGGCTAAAAAGCCGTTTTGCGATGGCGCACACAAGCATTTGCCGGACTAAAAAGAGCTTAAACGAGTTATCAGTAATCCAACACAGGGGAAACATGATGAGATTCAACTATATGGTATCAAGTGCATTGCTGATGTTGGTTGTGACCGGGGCGCAGGCAGCAGATGCGATGCTCAAACCTTTCGTGCTGGCCTCGAAAAGTGCGGGGACGGTAGCGGAGAAATCGGCTCAGGTTAAAACGGCTTTGCAGGCTGGCGGATTCACCGTGGTCGGACAGTATGCGCCTTACACGGGGGCCGACATCCTGATCGTCACCAACGACGAGTTGAAGAAAAATGCCGCAGCCTCGGAGAACGGCGGTTATGGTGCTGTGCAGCGCATTTCGATCACCGAAGTCGGCAAAGAAGTGCAGGTCAGCTATACGAACCCTGTGTATATGGCGAACGTGTACCGGATGAGCGGGGATTTGAGCAATGTTGCAGCTAACTTGTCGGGCGCATTGGGCAAGGTGGAAGAGTTTGGCTCGGCTAAGGGGATGACCGCGAAGCAGGCGCGCAAATACCATTACATGGTCGGAATGGAGTATTTCGATGAGCCGAGCGAGCTGGCCGAATATGGCAGCTATGAAGAGGCGGTGCAGGCGGTGGATACGAAGTTGGCCGGCAACAAGAATGGCCTATCCAAAGTCTATCGCGTCGATGTTCCGGGCAAGAAGGAGACGGTGTTTGGCGTGGCTATGAAAGGCGTCGGGGAAAACAAGTACATGGACGACAAGTTCATCATGGACGAGATCGATGCGCAAGCCATCAAATCAACCGCGCACCTCCCCTACGAAGTACTGGTGTCGGGCAACAAGGTCTATGCGTTGTATGCCCGTTTCCGCATCGCAATCAACTTTCCCGACCTGAGCATGATGGGCAGCCACAGCTTCATGAGCATCATGAAGTCACCGG
>JBBRBS010000135.1:0-6101 GCA_038205615.1 Burkholderiales bacterium
TCTGGCCTTCCTTGCCGCAGGTGCCGACGCCTGAGTCGAGCGCCATGTCGTTGCCTATCATCGAAATGCGCGTCAGCACGTCAGGGCCGTTGCCGATCAGCGTCGCACCCTTCACCGGAGGGGTGATTTTGCCGTCTTCGATCATGTAGGCTTCGGCGGTGGAAAAGACGAACTTTCCGCTGGTGATGTCCACCTGGCCGCCGGCGAAATTGACCGCATACAGGCCATGCTTTACCGAGGCGATGATCTCAGCCGGGTCTTTGTCGCCGCCCAGCATATAGGTGTTGGTCATGCGCGGCATCGGGATGTGTGCATAGGATTCGCGCCGGGCATTGCCGGTCACTGGCACACCCATCAGGCGCGCGTTGAGCGTGTCCTGCAGATAGCCCTTGAGGATGCCGTTCTCGATCAGCGTGGTGCACTGGGTGGGATTGCCCTCGTCGTCCATTTGCATCGAACCGCGCCGGTCGGCCAGTGTGCCGTCATCCACGACGGTCACGCCCGCAGAGGCGACGCGTTCGCCGATGCGGCCAGCGAATGCCGAGCTGCCCTTGCGGTTGAAGTCGCCCTCCAGTCCATGCCCGATCGCTTCATGCAGCAGGATGCCCGGCCAGCCGTTGCCCAGTACCACGGTCATGTTGCCGGCAGGAGCGGGGGAGGCATCCAGATTGACTACCGCCTGATGCACCGCAAGGGCGGCATATTTGTGCAGCATCGCATCGTCGAAATAGGCGTAGCTGAAGCGTCCGCCACCACCCGCCGAACCTTGTTCGCGGCGTCCGTTGCTCTCGATAATCACGGTGATCGACAGGCGCACTAATGGCCTGATGTCGGCATTCATTAGCCCGTCGCTGCGCGCGACCATCACCACTTCGTATTCGCCGGCCAAGCCTGCCATCACTTGCACCACGCGCGGATCAAGTGCGCGCGCATAGCCTTCGATGCGTTCGAGCAGGGCGACCTTGTCGGCATCCTTGAGACTGGCGATCGGGTCGTTCGGCAGGTAGATGTCGCGACGTGAGCCTTTATGTATCATTGGCACGGTCTGGGTGCCGCCGCTGGAAGCGATGGCCCGTGTGGCATTGGCCGCACTTTGCAGCGCATTCAGGCTGATGTCGTCGGAATAGGCGAACGCGGTTTTTTCGCCGCTCACCGCACGCACGCCGACCCCCTGATCGATGCTGAAACTGCCGGATTTGACGATGCCTTCTTCGAGTGACCAGCTCTCGGCGCGGCTGTACTGGAAATAAAGATCCGCATAATCGAGACGGTGCGCCAGCATGCTGTTGAATACCTGTTCGATCTGAAGTGTCTCGATCAGGTAGGGGGCGAGCAGAATTTGCTGTGCGGTGGCGAACAGGGTGTCAGGTGAGGCGGATGGGGTCATGTATGGTTTCTTATTAAAAGCTCGTAGCCTGTGGCTCGTGGCGAGTAGCGAATCAGTTGTGGCCAGTGCTGTCCAGTCATGATTCTGAATTTATTATCAATAATCTATTGAATGATAACAATATAATTTTTACGTAAAATACCAGCTAGTTGTTAGCAATTATGCAGTGTTCTGTGTTCCAGTGCAGGCAGGCTGGCGCGCACGCTGGCCTGATAAGTGCGGTTAATTTCGGCAATCACGACGCCCGACCCGCGCGGCAGCCTGTCAAGTATTCGCCCCCATGGACCGACGATCATGCTGTTGCCGTGCGTCTCGCGCCCGTTGACGTGATAGCCGCCCTGGGCTGATGCGACGACATAAGCCAGATTTTCAATGGCACGTGCGCGCACCAGTACTTCCCAGTGCATTTTTCCGGTGGTCTCGGTAAATGCGGCGGGCAGCACAATCACGTCCACGTCCTTCATCGCACGGAAGAGTTCCGGGAAACGCAGGTCGTAACACACGGCCAGGCCAATGCGCCCGAACGGTGAGTCTAACACTACTATTTTGTTGCCCGGTTCTATGGTCAGGGCTTCATCATAACTCTCATTACCCAGCGACAGATTGAACAGGTGGATCTTGTCATAGCGCGCCACCTGGCGTCCTTGGTCATCGAATACCAGGCAGCTGTTAAGTACCTTGTCAGGCACGCTTGCGGCCAGCGGGATTGATCCTCCGACCAGCCATACTTTGTACTGGCGTGCAGCATCGCTCAGAAATGTCTGAATAGGGCCTGTGCCCGCCTGCTCGCGCATCAGAACCTTGTCCTGTTCCGTCATACCCATGATCGCGAAAAACTCCGGCAGGACCACCAGGCGTGCGCCTTGCTCGGCGGCACGGGCGATCAGGCGGCGCGCCTCGCTCAGGTTACCCGCTACATTCGGCCCCGATGCCATCTGAATGGCGGCTACCTTGAAAGTGCTGGCTTGTGACGTGCTGGCTGGCGTGGCGGCTGACATAAGGGCTCCTGTTATTTCGTGGGTTTGTTTATTGTATTCTCAGCTTTTGGCATGGACTGCAATGTAACCGGTGTCTGTCCAACCTTGATTACGTTCGGGTCGCTCCAAGTGCCGCTGACATTGTATTCAAATGACATCAACTTATCGAGCGGATTGCCCAATACCTTGCTGACGATGAGTGCGCCCAGCCCGACGACCGGTCCCGCCGCAAACGCGCTCAGCATCGATACGCTGGATCCCAGCGTGGGCAACACCACAACGCGCAGGTCCTGTGTTTCGTCGTTCAGGTTGACCTGCCCCTTCATCGTGACTTTGGCAGAAGAACCGTCTATGTGCAAGTCATCGGTCTGCATCACCCCGTGTTTGATGGTGGCATTGCCATTGATGTTGTCGAATTCGAAACCGGCGCTGAATACATCGTTAAAATCCAGCGTGATGCGTTTGGGGAGTGCTTGCAGACTCAGGATGCCGAGCAGTTTTCCAATACCCGGATCCATCTTCAGAAACTGTCCTTGGCCTGTGTCAAGTTTAAGCGTGCCATCGAGCGTCGCGTAGTTAAAATCGTCCGGATGTCCATCCCAGCTCAGGCTGGCGGATAATTTTCCACTGCCGTTTTTGACCGTATTGGGGTAACCGGAACGCGCCAGAATTTTTCCGGCATTGGAAATTTCCAGCAGCAAATTGAGCCGGGTCTGTGTGCTGGTTTGTGTGCCGCGCCACAGGCCGTCCCCGGTCATAGTTCCGTCGAGATTGGTGATGCGCAAGCGGTGCAAACGCCAGTCACGCCCCTCGGGTACACCGATTAATTCAAACCGGCCGATTTGCTTGCCCTTGAACAGCAAATCTTCAACGCTGATGTCAACGGCAGGGATATCTTGCGGATGAGGGTCGCCAGGCCTGGTGTCGCTCACGAGTGCCTGCGGGTTTGCGGGCGCCTCACCACTCCAGTACAAATTGCGCAAATGAGCGGAAAACTTGCCCCCGTCCTTAAAGCCATGCGGTTGCCACACCACTTCGCCGTTCACAGGCAGGCCGGACAGTTGGGCCGCCAGCCCGTCGCCGCGTTTCGCAGCGCTGATTTGCAGGTCATTGAGGCTCATGCCATAACCTGTCAGCTTGTCGATATGCAGATTTGCGCCAGCTATCGGCATGACTTGTCCTGTGCCACCTGCCAGTACAGGCCAGCCTTGCAGCGCCAATACAGGCAGTCTGCCGGTCAGCCAAATGCCGTCTTTACCTGAAATGCCGATCGTGTCCTGTCCGCCAAAATTGATTACACCGCGTTTAATTTCACTTACGCCATTTGTTTTTTCGCCGATCAAGCGCGCGCTCAGCAACTTGCCTAGCTGCGCGTTAATCGTGTCCTGTTTGTCGGAAATGTTTTTCTTTTCAATGTGCAGCGGCCAGATTTCATTGGCGCTCTTGCCGAAGGGCGCAGGGAGGGTTGAACTGATCCCTTGCAAGTTCGAATTTAAGGTGATCTGAGCTGATTTTTTCACAATGCTGATGTTGGCATCCCATGCCGCGCCGCCGTGCAGGAAACCCAACAACGGGTTCGTTTCTGTTTTGCGCAATACTTCAAAATTGGTGTGTCCCTGCAGACTGGCGCGTACCACGCCGCCCTCAGCTGTCTGTACATTCAGATGTGCAGGTCCTCCGAGGATATCTGCTGTAACGGCATTGGTCTTCATGCCCGATTCGGTGAACGATAATTCGCCGTGTGTATTGCGCAGCAACGGGACGCCTGCGCCTAAATCGATATCGCTGGCCTGCACATGCAATAAACCTGAAATTTTCGCAGATTTAGCCGCCGTCATCGGAATCTGTGCGGACAGATCCAGATGCCCGTTGCCGCTGGCACTGATGCCATCGGTAAAACCGTTGATGTAGCCGCGTACCGGACTTTGCTGGATGAATTGCAGGAAAATATTATTGGCAGCCTCCGCTTCGCCCTTGATTTCAAGCACAGGGGAGGTTGCCGACATGTCCGGCTGGACGATGGACAAGCGAGTGATGTGTGCGCCCGTGAGGGTTGCGCTCGGTGCGTGGACTTCCAGTTTGTTGTTATGAATAAAAAACTCGCCGGACAGATTCTCGATCTTTGGCCAGTCGCGGGCAAATTCCATCGACACATTCTGCGCATGCGCACCGATTTTCAATGATGCATCCTTGCTGCCGTTCAGTGGAAAGTCGCTCAGATTCCCCTTTAATCGCAGGCGGAAATCTTCGGTATGCCCGGATAAGAGTGCCTCGTTCAGGTAGTCGTTGTCTTTTTTGTCCAGCGCGACCAGCGGAATATAGCGGGCGGCATGCCTGATCTCGCCGCGTGTCAGGTTGACCGTCAAATCGGCCACGCCCAGCGTGTTTTCTTTGGTTTGAAAGCTGCCGTACAGATTGCCGGCAAGATCCTCGTTGGCAACGGCAATGTTGGCTGCTTTGACAGTCAATTCACCGTGTTCACGTTGCCAGTGCGCCTGGCCGGTCAGGGTGTGGAACAGTAATGGTTCGCGCATTACGCCTGGCGCATCTAGGATCAGATTGCGCGTGTTGATAGTCAGGTTGCCGCTGGTCTCACTGCCGTCTACTGTTGCTGACAAACCCGAGAAGCCGGGCATGGAGCCCGTCTGATGCACGGCCAGATTTTCGAACTTCGCCTGGATCTTGTAGCCTGTCAGTTTTTCTGCAACGCCTTGCCAGCTCATATTCAGATCGGCTACATGACCACGGGGGGCGTATGCATTTAGTTGCGCGCGCAGCCCGGCTTCCAGCGGCAAAAAGTTCGCCAGACTGACTAGGCTTTCCAGTTGTAGCCGATTTGCGCGCAGCTCGCCGCTGGCTGGGTGCGTTTTACTGGCAGTCACCGTGCGGAAATAAAAATCGGTGGGCCGCAGTGCGAGTCCGTTGCGTAAGCGCATCGTCAGATTCCGGGTGGAAACTTCCCATCCATCTGCCACGGTTTTCCATGCGGTGCGTCCGCGCAGGAAATACACATCCATCTCAGGCATTTCTGGCCCCAGTCTCGTCGCTACATCGCGCAACACCAGATCGGTCGTCAACTGAGTGATTTTACCGTTTTCAACGCCCAGCCAGCCACGGATTGCGCCGCGTCCGCGACTCAGCTGGGGAGGCAATTTAAGCCAGGGGCGCCATGCCAGAATGTTGGTGTAATCAAGCCGGGCATACAGTTGTCCCTGCCATTTGTTCAGGTCGTCAAAACGCCTGCCGTGAAAATCACCGCGCACATCCAGCGGGGTGGCAAGTTCGATTGGCGGCATGGCACGCAGCGCAAACTGATGATGGCTGAACAGGTTCTCGATGTGCAGATTGACCTGATCGAGCATCAGCGGGGGGGCGCCACGTTGCTCGTCGATCCAGACGATGACCGCATTGCGCACTACCATGCGCGACTGGTGCAATATCCAGTTGGCAAGGTCGTTGTCGGTGCTGTCAGAAGCCATGGCGACACTGCCGATGTAAATTTTGCCGGTCGAATCGCGGCGTATCAGCAGTTCGGGTCGATCGATCTCCAGGCTGGCAAGACGTAATTCGGCGGCCAGTAACGACAGCCACGATACGCTGGCATCGATGCGGGGCAAAACCAGCGCGGGCTGCCCCTGTTTGTCCAGGATACGCACTTCGGTTAAAGTGAGGTGCGGATGCAGGCCGTCCCAGTTGCCTTCAATCCTGGCGATGCTGACCGGATTCCCCATTGCTCC
>JBBRBS010000136.1:0-6060 GCA_038205615.1 Burkholderiales bacterium
GCATTCGTCGCTTGACGACAAAACGCCGGATGAGTTCTACTTCGACAACCTGCCTGAGTTGCCAAAAGCGGCTTAGGCTTTAACCGCAAGATTTCCACTTAAGAAATGGAAAAACTGTCCAGTTAAGCGGAGCCACCTCTCGCCTACGCTTTTTATTTGTATGGGCGGAATCGGTTCAATGTAGTCGAGCACGTATTGCAACGGCTAATCGGTCGCTGGTTCTTTTTCAGCACACTAACTGGGCGTTACAGCAGTTCTCCAGAAACTGTGATGGATGGTGATCTCAATCGTGTGCTGGTGGCAAAAGATGGAGATGCTTTTACCAAGATGCTGGAAGATATTATGGCCTCGGAGCTGACTAATGATTTCTGGCAAATCACACTGCCAGCTAATTTGGAAAGTTCATCCGCCAGAAATCCTGAGTTGTTTGCCTATATTGCCGCACAGAATAAGTTGTCTGCTCCGGTTCTGTTCTCGCACAAGAAAGTTCCAGAACTGCTCGATCCATCCCTAAAGGCAAACAAGAAACCATTGGAGCGCCATCATCTGTTCCCGAAAGCGTGGCTTGCCAGAAATGGCGTTGATGATTTAAAAGTAATTAATCAGCAAGCCAATTATGCGCTGATTGAGTGGCCAGATAACATCGACATAAGCGACAAAGCGCCGCAAGAGTACGTGCCTGAAATTCGTTCTCGTTTTACTGAGGAGGCATGGAAGTCGATGCACGAGTATCACGCGCTACCTGAAAATTGGTCGACTTTGCCTTATCAAGAATTTCTGACGCAGCGACGCAGGTTGATGGCCGAAATTATTCGGAGAGGATTTGATTCGCTTAAGTAGAAATCAAAGTGGGAGGCATCAAGCCGCTTTAGTTTTTAACGGAATAATCATTGCTCCATGCTGGGCGGCGGCAAGTTGTTCGCCCCACCAGTTGAATAGTTTGACGCGTTCATCAAAGCGTTCACCCCGGTCATAGGCGCGCGCGACTTCGTCATCGTGGGCATGATCAAGGGCAAGCTCTACAACGTCACGGGCTGTGCCATTGTCGCGCGCAAGTGTCGAAAATGAACTGCGCCAGCCGTGGGGTGTATGTTTGCCGCTTAAATTCAAGGTAACGCGATACACCTTTTCGATGGATTCACATCCGATGTGTTTGCTCCCGGCGGGTGAGGGAAATACATAGCCTTTGCCACCGAACATTTTTTTCCACTGGCGTAACTCGGCGGCAATTTCAGTACATAGAGGAATGCGGTGGTCAATGAGGCGAGATTTAACTTTCATTTTTGAGCGTGGAATGCTCCAGATCGGCGGTTCGCTTTCAAGATCGAATTCTTTCCATTCCGCTTCAATGATGTTGCCGATGCGCGCAGCAGTAAACGCGCATAGACGCTGCGCCATACGCACGGATGGAGAAATTCTGGCCATATCTGCACGGCGCAGAATATCGCCCAGTGATGGCCAGTCCAGCAGGGCGGCCATGCGTCCGCTATCTTTTTTTCTTGGAAGTATTTCGCGGGCAGCGAGGGCGGGATTGTCGCGGCATAACCCTTTTGCCTGGGCATAGCGGAAAACACCGTTCAGGTGCTGGAGAATGCGCGTTGCGGTTTCAAGTACATCGCGCTTGTTGATCTGTTCAACGGCCTTTGCAACGATGGCCGGGGTAATGTTGCCGACGGGAAGTTTGCCAAGGGCAGGGTAGATGTCGCGCTCGAATGCCCGTGAGGACTTTGTGTAATGTAGGGCGCTCCATTCCTTCTGTTTCATTGCCAGCCATACGCCCGCAACGGCTTCAAAGGTGTTGTCGCTCGATGCGCTGGTCTCCGCCCGGTTGATGCGGCGCTGGGTGACCGGGTCTTTGTTTTCCCTGAGCAGTGCTTTGACTTCAGTCAGTTCGACACGCGCTGCCGCTAATGAAATGTCAGGGTAGGGGCCGATGGAGTAAATTTTCTCCTTGCCGTCGAGGCGGTACTTGATGCGCCATGTAGTACCCCCAGCAGGTGTAATGAAAAGATGCAGGCCACCGCCATCGGCAAGTTTCTTGCCGGGCTGTGCCTTTGTTACAAAGGCTTTGATCGCCTTATCTGTCAGTTTTCCGCCGATACCCCCAGACATGATAATTCTCCCGGTTCAATTTGAGGTAATACCCCCTTCAGTACCCCCATTATGCTCGGCTGTTATAGGAATGTCCAATACCTTAATGGACGATCAATGCCTGAATATACAAAGAAAAACGCCGTCACTAGGACGGCGTTGGACCCCGTTGGGGGTATTGTTGGTGGAGACGGCGGGAATTGAACCCGCGTCGCCCCTTTAAACACGGGGCTTACAGAGGCATGCTGCGATAAAGCTGCGATAGCAGTTTAAAACTGTTGTATGCAGAAACTTGAAAATAGGGGATTGAACCCGCGCCCTAATGGGGAATTGAACTCGGGTTCGTAGCCGGGAATTTAATCCGATGCAAAATTCCCCGCACGCAGCGAGGAAGCCTAAGTTGGATTTTCAGGGGGGTGATTTTTAATTCGCAGCATTGCGGTCCGCGCTACCATGAGTCGCGTTTGTGCCGCGCAGTGAGTGCGCCGTCTGAGGCGGCGCACTTGGAGGGCAACTTATTCTGGTTAAGCGGCTTCCAGTTCTATCCTGAATTTTTTCCCGAGTACGGATGCGGCGCTGGACAGCGTGGTGAGGGTTAAGCTGGTGTCAGTGGCATCGAGCAGACGATTGAGGGCAGCCCGGCTGGTATGCATTTTCTTTGACATGGTGGTTTTTGTGAGATTTTGAGCTTTCATTTCCTGGCTGATCTGCCACGCGATTACACGCTTGACTGCAATCGCAGTCGTTTCATCAAGCATCGCTTCTTCCGCTAGGAAGTCATCGAAGCTGCTGCCTATATTTTTGTTCACTTTCGTCTCCTTAACTGTTTCAACCGGTCTGTTGCGAGATCGAGCTCGGGCTTGGGTGTTTTTTGCTGCTTTTTTATAAAACCATGCAACAGCACCATTATGTTACTTTCCAGTGCGAACAAAACTCGCGCGATGCGCGTATCCAACCTGACACGGACCTCCCAGATATCTCCCCCCAGATGAGATACAAGCGGCATTCCCAGAGGCCAGCCAAACTGCACGGTTTTAATGTCTTCGCCCAGAGTTTTGCGGTCGATGGCAGGCAAGTCACGCAGCCAATCACGTACCGGTTCGGTGCCGCCATCGGTCTTGAAGAATCTGACTTCGAGTATAGGTTTATTCACATTTTAAGTGTACCAATAATGGTACACCACATCAAGTAAAACACGAAAAATTGCCGAGCTTGTCGGATATAGTAGCGCGATCAGTTCAGGATTCAGTCTTGGTTGCATTCGTTTCAGGCGCGCAGGCGAACATGGCAACCGCCTTGCCACCTGAATTGACGGAGGCGTCTTCGATCCATCGACCGTAATTGCGGAACAGCATGGAGGTATCGGCATGCCCCATCTGACCTGCAACCCATATTGGATTTTCGCCGGCGGTCAGCATCATTGAAGCGTAGGTGTGGCGTGTCTGGTACGGGTTGCGATAGCGTAGCCCCGCTTTTTTAAGCGCGGGCGTCCAGGCAAGCTTGCGAATAGCTTGGTCTCCTGTCCATGGTTCCCCATAAAGCGGATTCAGGAATACAGCACCGTATGCCAGATAGCTGTGCTGTTTTTGTGCGGTCAGTGCTTCCAGGGCGGGCGGCAGCAATTTCACATCCCGCGCGCCGCGCCGTGTTTTCGGCGTTTCATGTTGAGTTGCGTGCTGAGTTTTTGCACGCGATATCCGTACAATTTTCCGTACCCAGTCGATATCGCCCCATCCCAGCGCGACAAGCTCAGAGGTGCGCAAGCCTGTCCAGAATGCGAACTGGAACAGATTCTTGTGTTGCTGATCCCTGCATGAATCAAGGATCAGGGTTTGTTCTGCTGAATCAAATGGATCGATATCATCCACGGGTTTGGGGGCCTCCTGCTTGACGTAGGACCAGTCCTTGAGCGGATTAGACTCGATGAGGTCGTCTGTCAACGCGGCTTGCATCGCTATGCGCAGTACGCTTTGCACGTTGCCAAGCCGTTTATTACCTGCAGTCTGTTTGTCGCACCAGTCGCGCACGTCACTACGGCGTAATTCGTCAATCGTCATTTTTCCGAAGACAGGGACCAGCGTATTTTCGACAATGGTGCGGTAGCCGTCGAAGGTGCTGGATTTCAAATGTTTCTTTTGGCGCTCCAGCCACTGTTCAAGCCAGTCTTCCAGCTTGTAGCCTTCACCTTTATATTCGGCAAAGAGGAGCCGGTTCGGCGAGTCAGGAAAGGTTGCGGCGTAGTCGAATGTTCCGCGCTCGATTGCATCGAGTATCGCCGCGCGATGCTGTTCTGCCCGCTTCAGGTTAGCGGCGGTGGGCTTGAGCTTGAGGCGCTCGCGGCAATTTCTGGTCTTATAGGTGAAGGCGATCTGGATCGAGCTTGCTGAGGCGACCTTGACTCCTGTTTTTTGCACGCCAGTCCGTTTCCGTTCGTCACCCATTCGTTATACCCCTCAATATCGATCAATATATGTCCATCCGGCGCTTTGCGCCAGACGCGCTGCTCTAGCCATATCCCTTCGCGGATTTTGCCGCGCACCGCCGCATCCGTGTAGCCGGACTCGAGACAAAACTGGCATATAGTTTTAAAGCGAATCATCTGTGCACCTTTGTCTGTATACCGCAGGACGAAGTTCAAACAATAAGATTGCCGGCCGCGTCACGGTGATGTCTTAAAGTGTGTTCCTGGCCAGGCGCCAGGCGACGGTACAGCGATATCCCCGCTTCAGGTAATGCAGGTAATTTCCGGCAAATTTGCGGCATCCGGAAACCTGCCGCGCGAACCGGCGAAAGAACAGGGTGGCCTGTTTCATGAATGCATCCTCTCGCACGGCAAGGGGCGCACGTCGTGAAGCATGAAATGCACGCCGGCATTAAAGAGGGCATCGATGGCATCGTCTACGCTGTCGTCCGGATGAGCCGCCAGATATTGCCGGATGGCGGTATCGGTATCTTCCGTGAGATGCAACGGCACGCGAACCTCGTAGGACATATATCGGTTCATGATCGCTCCTGACTTTAAAGGTTGGCTATCAACTGAAGTCGCTGCCACTGCGCCTGCACGTTCGTAAATGCAGGGAAGCGAGTGCGGCAATTTAACCATGGTTAAATGCCGTGCGTCAACTATAGTTTAAACTGAGCGTGCAAAAAGCCACAGGATCTGTTGTAATCTAAGCGAACAAGGATTTAAAACCGAATCAGGTGTCTTTGAATTTTTCAGCCAGCAATCATTTATTGGGCGAATTGAGGCTGATCATGCTAGGTTGCTCGCATGGCGGACATCCAGGATATCGGCTGGAGAGTCGCGATATTGAATAGATCAGTCGGGGTAGCCGAAGGCGGATTCACAGAGTGATCTCGACGCCGATGCTGCCCTTGGTGAGGTTTTCTGGCTCGCCCGGTGCGCCGCAATACGGGCAGATATTCGCAGAAATGTCTTTTTAAATGGTGTTTTTCGTCAGAAATCGGTAGAGCGGAAATGAACGAGCAGCAAAATAAACCAGTGAAAAAGAATTAATGATCTCAATAAACTACCTGATTTTGTTCAGTTTTCAGCAAGAGTGATGCTCATCTGCACCATCAGGTCTTTTTTATATTCCGGCATAGAGGTCATGTTTTCAGCGACGGCTGCGATCTTCGGGTCTTTGCGTTTTTCGCCCATGCCTGAAATGATCCATCGCGGTTCAAAGTTGGTCAGCCTGGACAGTTCGATCAGATGCTCTCCGGCAATCGTCTTGGATGCGCCGCTCATCCATTTATAGACAGCCTGAACCGAAATTCCGCAGGCGCGTGCAACTTCTGCCACATCAATGTCTGACGTTTTAAGCGCTTCAGCGACCCTGTGTTCTAGTAAGTTCATATTCGCTAATCATACACAAAAAAAATAAACTGTAGTTGCGCGCGCGAACTAAACCGTGGTTTAATGCAGGCGCTATGAAAACACTGACGCTTACAAAGGGATTGTTGACG
>JBBRBS010000137.1:0-6010 GCA_038205615.1 Burkholderiales bacterium
ATATTCCAAGCCCGAAATTCTGGGACAGAACCAGTCCCTGCTTTCCTACCGGGTCACGCCAAAACTGGTGTACGAAACCATGTGGGCACAGATCAAGCGGCAGCGTCCATGGAACGGACTGCTGGTCAACAAGCGTCAGGATGGCAGTCGATATCTTGCCGATCTGACCATCTCGCCGGTGGTAAATGAAGATGGCAACACCACGCACTATCTCGGTATGCACCGCGATGTCACCGAAGTACACAGGCTGGAGAGGCAGGTACAAAATCAAAAGTCACTGATTGAATCCGTAGTGGATGCAGCACAGGTCGCCATCGTATTGCTGGATGAAAATGAACGTGTATTGCTCGACAATCAGGAATACAAAAAATTGATCAGTGATCTGGGCAAAGAGCCTGCTGTCAAATTACTCAGCTCAATTCGCGCGCAGATGGGCAATGCGTTTGAGCTGGCGCAAAGCCGCCACCACAACATCGCCGCACGCGAGGTTCTCGTGGAATTTCCGAATCGCGCCGCGCGTTGGTTTTCCTGTGCCGTATCCTGGTTCGAGGAACAAGATGTCGGTGCAGATGCTTTCTACGAACCACAGCAAAAACATTATTTACTTCTCACCATCGCCGACATCAGTGAATTAAAACGCCAGCAAGAGGCACTACGCATCAACAGCCTGCGGGCGCTTTTATCGGAACAAGAGCGCATCCAAAGCTTGCGAGAAACCTTGGCGGGCGCGGTTTATCAACTGGAGGGGCCGCTTAATACGCTGTCTGCCGTGTCGCTCATGCTCGAACGCCGCCTTACAACCACACCTTCATCACATCAGATGAGCATGAATGCCTGGGGCGATATATCAGCGACAGCACTGGAATACGCCATGCAAAAAAGCCGCGAAGCACTGGAAACATTGCGTGCGTGCATTCCTAACCAGACCACCGAGGCGTCAAAATCCGTCGATCTCAACGAAATACTGTCCGATGTGCTCAAGCTCTCCACCGCCAGCCTGCTCGGTGCGAACATCGTGGTGGAATGGCAACCTGAAGTAAATTCCGGTACCGCGTTCGGACAACCCGTGCAACTCTCCAATTTATTCAAGCAACTTATTGCCAACGCGGTGGAGGCCTTCAATGAACAACGCAGTTCACATCGCGAATTGCGCATCAATTGCGCGACCCGCCCCGATTGCATGGAGGTGTTTATTGAAGACAGCGGGCCTGGCATCGCAGACGAGTTGCGTTTCAAGGTGTTCGAGCCCTTTTTTACCACTAAAGGTGCCGAGCAACAACATCTGGGCCTGGGGTTAGCCATGGCGCAAGACGTGGTGACGCGTCACGGCGGAACCATAGACATCGATCCGGACTACCGCAGCGGCTGCCGGGTGCGCGTGCAATTGCCGCGTGTAGCAGGAGACAACCATGTCTGTTGAACTATCCAACGCACAGATGGAAGGCTGGGCGGAACTGGAGCTGGAGATGCTGCGCACCGAACTGGAAACGCTTTATCAGTCCAGTCGTGTATTGTCTCATTCACTCAATCTGAAAGAAACGCTGGATGGTATGTTGCACGCACTGCATGAAGGGGTAGGCCTGGAGCGCGGCATGGTCAGCCTGATGGATGCAAAAACCGGAGAGTTACAAGTCTCACAGGTATATGGCATATCCGATAAAATCACCGAAGAAGTCAGTTATCTTTCCGGCGAGGGCATCGTCGGCACCATCCTAAAAACTGGCAACAGTATCGTGGTGCGGCGCATCATCGATGAACCGCGCTTCTTAAGTCGGCTCGGCATCTATAATCCGTTGGGCGCGTTCGTCGGCGTGCCGATCAAGATCGGAAAAAAAGTAGTCGGTGTACTGGCCGCTCAACCTGCACCGGGTGCTGAAATCATGCTGGACGAATACGGACGGTTTCTGGAAATGGTCGCCAACCTGATCGGCCAAAGCGTGCGTCTGTCGCAGGATGTGGCGCAGGAAAAAAGCGTACTTACCGAAGAGCGCGACGTGCTGCGCCGCACGGTGCGCGGGCAATACGGCTTTGACAACATCATCGGCCATAACCCGGCGATGCGCCGTATTTTTGAACAGGTCCGACTGGTGGCAAAGTGGAACACCACCGTGTTGATACGCGGAGAAACCGGTACCGGCAAAGAACTGATCGCCAACGCCATCCATTACAATTCCCCGCGAGCGCGTGGCAACTACGTCAAACTCAACTGCGCCGCGCTGCCGGAAAGCCTGCTGGAATCAGAACTGTTCGGTCACGAAAAAGGCTCGTTCACAGGAGCTATCGCGCAACGAAAAGGCCGATTTGAACAAGCCGCAGGCGGCACGGTATTCCTCGATGAAATCGGCGAAATTTCGGCGCCCTTCCAGGCGAAGCTGCTGCGTGTATTGCAGGAAGGCGAACTGGAACGTGTCGGCGGCACTCAGACGATAAAAGTAGACGTGCGAGTGGTCGCTGCTACACACCGAGATCTTGAAGCAGAAGTAGAAGCGGGCCGCTTCCGCGAAGATTTGTACTATCGACTTAACGTCATGCCATTGTTCTTGCCACCGTTGCGAGAACGTATGGAAGACATACCGGATATTGCCCGCTTTCTGGTCGAAAAAGTAGGAACAAAACAAGGAAGATCGCTCAGCATGACCGATACGGCATTGCGCGTGTTGATGCACCATGACTGGCCGGGAAATGTGCGCGAACTGGAAAACTGCCTGGAGCGCGCCGCCGTGATGACCGAAGGCTGCGTAATCGACCGCGACGCCATACTGCTCACTGGCATCAACGAAAAAATCTCGGTGAGTCGGGGCGCGATCCAGAACGTGAATATCGATGATCCTGACCTCGATGAACGCGAAAAGGTGATTGCAGCACTGGAACAGGCCGGCTGGGTACAAGCCAAAGCCGCGCGCCTGCTCGACATGACCCCGCGCCAAATCGCCTATCGCATCCAGACCCTCAACATCAAAGTTCGTCAGATTTAATTATGCGCAACATTCCAACCCTGCTCACCGAAATTGGTATTGATGAAACTGAAATTGCACAGCGACAAGCATTTTTGTCTTTTGACGAACGTGATACCGCTTTGCTCAAAGCCGTACATGACATGTTGGATGCGAAGCGTGATCATTTGACCGAGGTTTTTTATAACCATCTGTTACTCTTTCCCGAGATTCGCCCGCTGTTGGGTGATGACGCCAAGCTGGCTCGCCTGAAACAAGCTCAGACGGTGTATTTCAGTCAGCTCACGGCAGGATGTTATGACCTGACCTATGTAGAAAATCGTTTGCATATCGGCGTCGTGCATCAGCGTGTGGGCCTTACGCCCAAGTGGTACATGAGCGCGTATTGCAAATACCTGAGCGAGGTCATGCCTCTGGTCTCGGATCACTATGCCAATGAACCGGATCGTGGACTAGATGCCTGCCGTGCGCTGCTGAAAGTCATTTTTTTCGACATGGGGCTGGCGCTGGATACTTATTTCCACGCCGAACAGAAAGCACTGGTGCTGGCGCACAGCTATACCGAACAGATTGTCAGCAATATGCCGATCGGCTTCATTGTGCTGGACGGATTCGGGAAAATTCGTCTTGCCAACAATGCCGTGTTGCGCATGTTCAACCTGGCACAAAGTAAAGTATTTCAGGGCAAGACACTAGGTGAGTTTCTCGATGTCGCAGCGCTGGATGAAGAGATCATCCTGGTACTGAAAAGCAGATCGCATTGCAACGATTTCGGATTTGATCGTGAGAATGAAGAAGGCGTCCATTCCTATCTTGCCGATATTTCACTTGCTCAGATAGGCGCGGAAAACCTCGTGCTGTTCATGGTGCAGGACATCACAATACGCAAACAGTCCGAGGAAGAAATCCACCGTCTGGCCTTTTACGATCCGCTCACAAAACTGCCCAATCGCCGGTTATTGCATGAGCGACTGTTACAAAGCATGTCCCTCAGTTCACGCAGTGGCAAACATAGCGCATTGATGTTCATCGATCTGGATAATTTCAAGACCCTCAACGACACGCAAGGACATGACGTCGGGGATCTGCTGCTAAAAGAGGTCGCGAACCGCCTGATACGCAATGTGCGCGAAGGTGATACGGTAGCCCGGTTGGGCGGCGACGAATTCGTGGTAGCGCTCGAATCATTGAGCGGTATGGAGCTTGAGGCCGCAAATCAGTCTGAGATGATTGCCGAAAAAATACGTGCCGAATTAAGCCTTCCCTACCAGCTTAACAGCATCGAGCACCACAGCTCACCCAGCATCGGCGTCAGTCTGTTTCGCGGACACCAGAGCTGCCTTGATGATGTGCTGAAACAGGCCGATCTTGCCATGTATCACGCCAAGGCTTCCGGTCGCAACATGGTGTGTTTCTTTGATCCGGCGATGCAATCCAAAATGGAGGAGCGAGCCGAACTGGAAAAAGATCTGCGTGCCTCGCTTCGCTTGCATCAGTTGATGCTGTATTACCAGATGCAGGTGGATGACACAGGTCGCATCGTCGCTGCTGAGGCATTGATCCGCTGGCAACATCCACTGCGAGGGATGGTATCACCCGCTCAATTCATTCCGCTGAGTGAGGAGATTGGCATGATTCTTCCCATCGGTGATTGGGTAATCGAACAAGCTTGTGCGCAGCTAAAAAACTGGGAAATGGATCCGGTAATGAGCAAAATCCGGGTTTCCGTCAACGTCAGCCCCCGGCAATTGAGTCATCCCTATTTTGTCGAACAAGTTAAGGAGGCAATCGAACAAACAGGGATTCGTCCATCACAACTTAAACTTGAGCTGACCGAGAGCTTTATCCTGCAGGATATGCAGGATGCGATCGAAAAAATGCAGGAACTGCGCGGGATCGGCATCTGCTTCGCCATGGATGATTTCGGTACAGGGTATTCTTCGTTGTCCCATCTCAAACGCCTGCCGCTGGAACAGCTCAAGATCGATCAGTCCTTTGTGCGAGATATCGCCCGCGACAGAAGCAGCAGCGTCATGGTACGCACCATCATCAGCATCGCCAGCAATTTCGGCCTGGAAGTGGTGGCTGAAGGTGTCGAGACAGATGACCAGTTCGCTTTCCTCCGTCAATACGGATGCAATAAATTCCAGGGCTACCTATTCGGCAAACCGGTTCCCGTGCAAGAGTTTGAGTGGTTATGTCGCCAACAACAGTCGGGGCAGTGAGTAGTATATTTATCAGGCATGAAATTTGCTTCATATTGAACAAGGATGAAAAAGCGACAATTCATCCGACTGGGATGATGCACTTTTCCTATATCTATAAAACTATTACGAGACCAACATGGCCATTAAAGATATCAAAGCCTTTTCAGACAAAGCACGTGCAGAACCTGAACTGAAAGAGAAACTCATCGCCTGCCAAAAGGTACGGGAATTGCTCACGCTTGCGCGTGAAAACGGATTTCAATTTGCAGAGGATGAAATGTATCCGCCCAATGAACCGCAGTTCACCGCCGAGCAACTATCCGAAAAACTCGTAAAGGCACTGCTGCGCGCCTGACCTGAATGGCAAACAGGAAAACCGGTGAACCTGCCGGTTTTTCGCAATCTCTACCGGCGTCAAACCACCCTTCCGTCTTATCAATAAATTGTACGACACCGCAACTGTAATACCTGACTTTCACAGGCTATTTCGATGTACAAAATCAACTTACTGGTTTCGATAAAACCATGAACCACGGCACGATGTAAAGCAGTTGCGGTTGTGTTCGCTTGTAACCATCCATAACTTGCCGGTAGCGCGAAATCACCCCCTTGGGTGTGCGCTGCCATAGCTTATCGCTGATGCACACCGCGACGTCACGGCTCAACCTTCCACCCTGAACCGGCACACCAGATGATTTTGTTGTCTTTGCTGTCAAACAGCGTCCAATACTTTCCGCTAGTCAGCGTCCAACGGTTTCCGCTTTTTCATTCTTTTGAGAACGATTCTTGCGCTGCTTAAAACGGTAGGAATCATTACCCGTTTCGAGGATTTCGCAGTGATGAGTAATG
>JBBRBS010000138.1:0-5805 GCA_038205615.1 Burkholderiales bacterium
AATGTGATGCTGGCAGGCGGATCAGAAGCGATGCTGACACTCGGTGCGATGAAGGCGTGGGAAGCGTTGCGCACCATGGCACAGGAAGACCCAATTGATCCCGCCGCATCCTGCAAACCCTTTTCCAAAAACCGCAGCGGGCTGGTGCTGGGCGAAGGCGCCGCCATATTGGTGCTGGAGGATGCCGAACGCGCAATCGCGCGGGGAGCGACCATTTACGCAGAGCTGGCAGGTTACGATTGTTCGTCGGATTCCAGCCATATCACCAAACCGGATTCTGCAGGGCAAACCCGCACGATATTGAACGCACTGAAAGATGCACAATTACAGCCGCAACACATCGGTTACGTCAACGCGCATGGCACGGCAACACTGGCAGGTGACATCGAGGAAACAAAAGCACTCAAGCAGGCTTTTGGTTCGCATGCACACCTTATTCCTGTCAGTTCGACCAAATCGATGCACGGTCATTTGATGGGCGCGACAGGCGCCGTCGAATTCATGGCAGCCGTGCTGGCGCTGCAACATCAGGCCATTCCGCCGACGATCAACCTGCACCAACCCGACCCCGAGTGCGATCTGGACTATGTACCCAATCTGGGCAGAACCAACGTCGCAATGGATGCAGTGATGTCCAACTCGTTTGCATTCGGCGGCACCAATGCCGTATTGATCGCCAAACGTTTTGTGGCTTAGCCGCCATTTAACGCAATCACGCACATGAAAGAATTCAATCTTTCAGGCTGGGCACTCAAACATCAGGCGCTGGTGATGTACGCCTTGTGCGCCTTGTTGCTCGCCGGGGTATTTTCCTACACGCAACTGGCGCAAAAAGAAGACCCCGATTTCACCTTCAAGGTAATGACCATCAAGTTGCTGTGGCCGGGTGCCAGTGCACGCGAAATCGAACAGCAGGTCACCGGCCGGGTGGAACGAAAACTGCAGGAAACGCCCTGGCTGGATAACGTCAGCAGCTATTCCAAGGCGGGCGAGGCGGTTATCTTTGTCACCCTCAAAGACGCCATGCCACCTGCCCAACTTGAACACTCTTGGAATCAGGTCAGGAAAGAACTGTCGGACATACACCGTTTTCTTCCTGAAGGCGTGGCCGAACCTGTCATCAACGATAATTTTGGCGAGACCTACGGCGCAATCTACGCCTTCACCTCAAACACACTCAGCAATGCTGAACTGGCAGAACAGGCTGGCAGAGTCCGGGATGAATTGCTCAGGATCGAGCATATCAACAGCATCAAACTGATCGGCGTCCGGCACGAAAAAATCTATATCGAGTTTTCCAGCAAGAAGATGGCCGCGCTCGGCATCGACCCGCTGTTGGTCGCCTCCGCGCTGAAAGCACAAAATGCGATGGAACCGGCAGGCGAAGTGCTCTCCCATTACAACATCACGCGACTGCGCGTCAGCGGCGATTTTAACTCGGTCAAAAGCATACAGGACATCGGCATCAAGGCCGGCGGCAAAATCTACCGGCTGGGCGACGTGTGCCATGTTTACCGGTCCTACGCCGACCCCGCAGCATTCAAGATGCGTTCGATGGGCATGGACGCCATCGGCCTTGCCATTTCAATGTCACCGCAAGGCAATGTAACCCGACTGGGTGAAACGCTGGACCGTGAATTCGTGCGGATCAAAAAACAGTTTCCGGCGGGAATTGAGGTGCATCGGATCAGCGATCAGGCTGCGGTGGTCAAAAAATCCATCAGCGAATTCATGCGCGCCTTGCTCGAAGCCCTCGCCATCGTGCTCGCGGTAAGCTTCCTGAGCCTGGGGTTGCGTGCGGGTCTGGTAGTGGGCCTGTCCATTCCGCTGGTGCTGGCGGGAACGTTCCTGATGATGCATCTGCTTGGCATCGATCTGCAACGTGTCTCGCTGGGGGCGCTAATCATCGCGCTCGGCCTGCTGGTGGACGATGCGATGATTGCGGTGGAAATGATGAAAGTAAAACTGGAGCAAGGCTACAGCCGCCTTCACGCCGCCACATTCGCCTACACCAGCACAGCCTTTCCGATGCTCACCGGCACGCTGATTACAGCGGCAGCCTTCCTGCCGGTCGGTCTGGCCAAGTCATCGGCGGGCGAATACACCTTTTCCATCTGTGCAGTCGTCACGATCGCCTTACTGGTCTCCTGGCTGGTCGCGGTCATATTCACCCCGTTCATCGGTTACCGTCTGCTGCATGACAACGGTCGGCATGCCCCGACCGAAGATCATTACCAGCAGGGGTTTTATGCCCGCTTCCGCGTGCTGGTGGAATGGTGTCTGGACCACAGAAAAAGTGTACTCGCGCTGACGGTAGTCGTTTTCATACTGGCGCTGCTGGGTTTCTCCAGAGTCGAGCAGGAATTCTTCCCTCCATCCGAACGCCCTGAACTGCTGATGGATGTGTGGCTGCCCGAAGGCACCAGCTTTGCCACCACCGAGGCGCTAACCCTGAGCCTTGAGGAAAAACTCAAATCGGATCCTGGCATCAGCAATTATACAAGCTACATCGGCGGCAGCACGCCCCGCTTCTACCTGCCGCTGGACCTGCAACTACCCAGCGTGAATTATGCGCAAATCGTCATTACCGCCAGGGATGGCGAATCGCGCGAGGCGGTGCTCAAACGCACACGCAGCATGCTGGACAAAGACTATGCCACAATGGGAATCCGCGTCGCGCGGCTGGAAAATGGCCCGCCGGTCGGCTATCCGGTGCAATTTCGTGTAGTTGGCGCGGATCCTGAGATACTGCGCAATATTGCGCAGGAAGTCGAAAAAGTGGTCCGACAAAATCCGCACACTAAGAACGTGAGCCTGGATTCCAACGAAAAAATACGCACGATTAATATCAACGTGGATCAGGAAAAAGGCCGTGAAAATGGCGTTTCATCCCAGGTCATTTCGAGAAATTTGCAGGCTTTTCTGTCCGGTCTGTCGGTAACGAGTTTGCGCGAGGGTGAAAAGAGAGTGGAGGTCATCGCGCGCGCCGAATCAGCAGAACGGAGCGATCCCGAATCTTTACGACAGTTAAACATTTACAGTGAGCACGGCAAATCGGTACCGCTCAATCAGATTGCCCGGATCAGCGTGGACATGGAGGACGGCATTATCTGGCGCATGAATCGCATGCCGGTCGTAACCGTCCGCGCCGATGTGCCGGACGATGTGCGCGCACCGGATATCAGCACAGCCATCGACGTGCAACTGGCCACCCTCCGTGCGAAGCTGCCGGAAGGCTATCGCATCGAGGTTGGAGGGGCGATGGAGGACAGCGACAAGGCACAGGATTCAATCATTGAAATCCTGCCGCTAATGAGCTTTTTGATCGTGACCTTGCTGATGCTGCAGTTAAAGCGCTACAAACAGGTCACACTGGCCTTGCTGACCGCACCGCTGGGCATCATCGGCGTCACCGGTGCTCTTTTGATATTTAAAGTGCCCTTTGGCTTCGTCGCGATGCTCGGGATGATTTCGCTGTCCGGCATGATCATGCGCAATTCGGTCATTTTGCTCGACCAGATCAAGCAGGATCTGGAGGATGGCATGGATCACTGGGATGCGATCGTCGAATCGACCGTGCGCCGCTTCCGCCCCATCATGCTGACCGCCGCTGCCGCGATCCTGGCGATGATTCCGCTGACCCGCAGCGTATTCTGGGGACCGATGGCCGTCGTCATCATGGGCGGCTTGCTGATCGCGACCCTGCTGACCCTGTTTTATCTGCCGGCACTATATGCGGTCTGGTTCAAGGTCAAACGACCTGATTCAAAGTAGAACACCCTGCCGAGCCTGCGCCCATGCAACGTGCTCGCGCACCAGCTCAGACGGATGCGTGGTACGGGTTTGCAATGAAGCCGCAATAGCAGCTCTGACCGGTGCATTGCCCATCGCCACGGCGATATTGCGCAGCCATTGTTCATGACCGATGCGGTGTATCGGACTGCCGGCGAGCTTCAGCTTGAAATCAGCCTCACTCCAGGCGAATAATTCCACCAGCCCGACATCATCCAGACCGTGACGCACAGCAAAATCAGCCTCGACTGTCGTTTGTGCGAAGCGGTTCCACGGACACACCAGCTGACAGTCATCGCAGCCGTAAATACGATTACCGATTAGCGGACGCAACTCGGGTGGAATGCTGCCCTTGAGTTCGATCGTCAGATAGGAAATACAGCGCCGCGCATCCAGCAGGTAGGGTGCGACGATCGCCTGAGTCGGGCAAATCACGATACATTTATCACAACTGCCGCAATGTCCGGCTTGCGGCGCATCTACCGGCAGGGGCAGATTGACATAGATTTCACCCAGAAAAAACCATGACCCCTGATCGCGCGACAACAACAAGGTGTGCTTGCCGCGCCAGCCCAGCCCCGCTTTACTTGCCAGCGCCACTTCCAGTACCGGTGCGCTGTCGGTGAACACCCGCCCGTCAAATTCAGCCACTTCAATCCGAATCTTGTCTGCGAGCATCGCCAGCCTTTTGCGCAGCAGCTTGTGATAGTCGCGTCCCAGTGCATAGCGCGAGATGAAGGCGCGATCGCCTTGTAGCAACACCGCCTCGCTGTCTGTTGCATGCGGCAAATAATTCATGCGTAAACTGATGACACGCACAGTCCCTGGCACCAGATCCGCCGGACGGCTGCGCTTGACACCGTGTTTTGCCATATAATCCATTTCGCCGTAAAACCCGTTCGCCAGCCAGTCCAGCAGACCGCTTTCAGCCTGAGCCAGATCGGTATCCGTGATACCTGCAGCCTGAAAACCGAGCTCATGCGCCCAGGCGCGTATTTTGTCGACAAGCTGGTCGTACTGCCCTGATTGAGGATTTCTATTTTGCATAAGCCCGATGATAGCCGAATCACCCTCGACCTCGCCGATGAAAATGCGACCCTGGCGCTTGCCTCCCGTCTGGCCGACCAGTTGCAGCCGGGCATGGTCATATACCTGCATGGCGATCTGGGCGCGGGCAAGACTTGCCTGGTGCGCGGCGTGCTTAATTCGCTGGGTTTTACAGGGCGGGTCAAAAGCCCCACTTACACACTGCTGGAGCCCTACACGGCTGCCGGGCTGGAGTTGCGCCACTTCGACCTGTATCGTTTGCACGATGAACATGAATGGGAGTCTGCCGGATTCCGCGATGAGTTTGACGGCATCAATATCCTGTTCATCGAATGGCCGGAAAAAGCACAGATACCGCCAGCCGACCTTTCAATCGAGCTGCAAATTTTGCCGCAGGGTCGCTGCGCGGCACTGAAGGGTCATACATCATTGGGACTAGCATGCTTAAAGGCGCTTTAAACACCTCATCGCGAAGCCTGCTTCTGCTGGTAGCGCTGCTGTGGATACAGCCTGCGCTAGCCGGCATCGAGATTACCGCGACACGCATTTGGCCTGCACAGGACTACACCCGCCTCACGCTGGAGTCGAAACAGCCCATCCGCCATACTATTTTCGCTGTGGAGAATCCGGATCGACTGGTCATCGACCTTGAGGATGTCGAACTGGGCGAAACCATCAAGCAGCTTACCGGCAAAATCGGCAGTGACGACCCCTATATCAAAAGTGTGCGCGCAGGCCGTTTCAAACCGGGCGTGGTGCGCCTGGTGCTCGACTTGAAGGGGCAGGTCAAACCCCAGTTATTCGATCTCAATCCGGTGGGTGAATACGGATACCGGCTGGTACTCGACGTGTACCCCGCCAGCGCAGCTGATCCGATGATGGCACTGCTGGATCAGGGAAAGCTGCCCGTCCCCGCTGAGAAACCCTCTGAAAAAATCGCCGATCATGCCGAAATCAATGCACCAC
>JBBRBS010000139.1:0-5770 GCA_038205615.1 Burkholderiales bacterium
TGTGCAGGAAGGCAAGGACAGATCGGCGTTGACCGAGCAGGTCAGGCAACTGATGCTGCTGAACAACCAGTTGTCAAAAGACGCGCACAACCTGACCTCCGCCCTGAAGGGGCAAACCAAGACGCAGGGCAACTGGGGCGAACTGATTCTGGAGCGGGTGCTGGAGGCTTCCGGTTTGCGCAAAGGGCATGAATATGACGTGCAGGAAAGTCATACCCGTGCCGATGGCACGCGCGCCCAGCCCGATGTGGTTGTTCATCTGCCCGAAGACAAGCATCTGATCATCGATGCCAAGGTGTCGCTTACCGCGTATGAGGAATACGCCAATGCGGAGACCGAACAGCTGCGCGATGCGGCGATGAAGCGCCATCTGGAATCGGTGCGTACCCATATAAAAGAATTGTCTGAGAAAAACTATCAGCAGCTGTACGCCTTAAAATCACTCGATTTCGTGCTGATGTTTATTCCGATAGAGCCGGCCTTCATGTTGGCGATCTCGCATGACAGCGATTTATGGCAGGATGCCTGGCGTCGTAACGTCTTGCTGGTGAGTCCCAGCACCTTGCTGTTTGTGGTGCGCACCGTCGCTCATCTGTGGCGGCAGGAACAGCAGAACCGCAACGCGCAGGAAATTGCCAGTCGCGGCGCCGAACTCTACGACAAACTGGCCGGTTTCGTGGAAGATCTTGACGGTCTGGGCATCAAGCTGCAACAGGCGCAAAAGGCGTATGACGGCGCATACAACAAGTTTGCCGGGGGGCGCGGGAACGTGATCCGGCAGGCCGAGATGCTCAAAGAACTGGGCGTAAAACCCACCAGACAACTACCACAAAAGATGATCGATGCGGCCGCGAGTGATGACAGGATCGGAATATAGACCATGAAGGCTGAATCAATAAAGGTGTTGTGCGGCGACATCGGCGGCACGAAGACCCGACTGGCGGTCGTTGCCGTCCAAGGCACAGAGGTCTGTATCGAGCATGAAGTCAGCTACCCGAGTCAGGCTTATGATAAATTCGAAACGCTGCTGAGTGAATTTATTTCAGGAATCGACACCCCCGGTTGTGCGGCCTTCGGGGTTGCAGGGCCGGTGCAGGGCAGGGTGGTGCAAACCACCAATCTGCCCTGGCGGATCGATGCGGATGCATTAAAGCGGCAAGCCGGTTTTATCCAGTGCACGCTGCTCAATGATCTGGAAGCTACGGCGTACGGCTTGCCGGCTTTGGGGGCGGAGGATGTGCTGACATTACAGGCGGGAGATGAGTCTGCCTGCGGCAATGTCGCCGTGATCGCTGCCGGAACGGGGCTGGGTGAGGCCGGTTTGTACTGGGATGGTCAGCGCCATCAGCCGTTTGCCACCGAAGGCGGGCATGCCAGTTTTTCTCCTTCGAACACGCTGGAATTTGCCTTGCTGCGTCATCTGCAACAGCAGTTTCAGCACGTCAGCTGGGAGCGCGTTGTATCGGGCATGGGCATTCTCAGTCTGCACGAATTTTTGCGCCGGTATCGCGGCATCGAAACGCCCGGCTGGCTGCGCGATGAAATGGGGAGCGGTGATGCAGCAGCCGCAATTTCCAGCGCCGCCGGGCGCGACGAAATCTGCACCGAGACGATGCATCTGCTTGTGAGCCTGTATGGCGCTGAGGCCGGCAATCTGGCGCTCAAGGTGATGAGCCGGGGCGGACTGTATCTGGGCGGCGGTATTGCTCCGAAAATATTGCCACAGCTTAAAAGCGGCGTTTTTCTGGAGGCCTTTGTGAATAAAGGCCGGATGCGCCCATTGCTCGAAGCCATGCCGGTCAGGGTGATACTGAACGACAGAGCCGCGCTGTACGGTCCGGCCTTGCGTGCCGCACAAGGGCAAACGCGTTAACGGGCATGACTGTAACAATTGTTATCTATCATGCAGTTGTCGCGGGCAGCGCGTCTTTTAACTGCCTGTTTCCATGTGACATGGGCGCAGTTAGTTGTTAAACTGTCATCAGCTGCAAATCTACCGCACAAAATCTTTCATATATACAGGCATTTGTCATGAGTTCTTCAAAAAAATCCAATTCCGCACAGCCTGAACGTTCCAGTCCTGAATTTCTGCAACGCACACTGACCAATCATCTGATTTACACCGAAGGTAAATCCATCAATACCGCCACTGACCGTGACTGGTTCGAGGCGTCAGCACACGCCGTGCGCGATCAGCTGATTGAAAAGCATCTGAAAACTACAGAGGAATATGCAGAGCAAGACCCTAAACGGCTCTATTACCTCTCTTTGGAATTTCTGATCGGTCGCACGCTGTCGAATGCGGCGCTCAATTTAGGTGTAGAGCAGCCGCTTCGCGAAAGTCTGAAGGCGCTGGGCCGCGATCTGGAAGAAGTAGAAGAAACCGAGATTGATGCGGCGCTGGGGAATGGCGGCCTGGGGCGTCTGGCTGCCTGTTTCCTCGATTCCATGGCAACGCTCGATTTGCCGGGCCAGGGTTATGGCATCCGTTACGAATACGGTATGTTCAACCAGCGCATCAAGGACGGACAACAAGTCGAGCGGCCGGATAACTGGCTGCGTTTTGGCAATCCGTGGGAATTTCAGCGTCCAGAGCGCATGTATCCGGTCAAGTTTTTCGGCCGTGTCGTCCAGTTTCCGGATGGCGAGGGTGGCATTGAACATCACTGGGTAGACGGCGAAACTGTGATGGCGATGGCTTTCGACGTGCCTATCCCCGGTTACGGCACCAGCACCGTGAACAACCTGCGTCTGTGGGCTGCCAAGGCTGCGCGCGAATTCAACCTCGAATCGTTCAATGCCGGCGACTATCTGAGCGCGGTTCAGGACAAGAATATTTCCGAGAGTCTGTCCAAGGTGCTCTATCCGAATGACAGTTCGGCGGTGGGTAAGGAATTGCGTTTGAGACAGGAATATTTCTTCGTCTCCGCATCGATTCAGGATATTTTGTATCACTTCCTGCAAAAGCACAGCGACTGGGATCAGTTGCCGGAGAAGGTCGCGATCCAGTTGAATGACACGCACCCGGCTGTCGGAGTGGCCGAGTTGATGTATCAATTGATCGATGTTCACGGCCTGAAGTGGGATCACGCTTGGGGCCTGGTCACGAAAATCTTTGCCTACACCAACCATACGTTGATGCCTGAAGCGCTGGAGACCTGGGCGGTGGAGAAGTTCGAACGCGTGTTGCCTCGCCATCTGGAAATCATCTACGAGATCAATCACCGCTTCATGGCGCTGGTCAATCATCACTTTCCCGGCGACACCGGCTTGCTTGAACGCGTTTCCATCATCAATGAAAAGCACGGCAGGCGCGTGCGCATGGCGCATCTGGCCGTGGTGGGCAGCCATACCGTAAACGGCGTGGCGGCAATTCACAGCGGTTTGTTGCAAACCACGCTGTTTGCCGATTTTCATCGCATTTATCCGGAAAAATTCATCAACGTCACCAACGGCATTACGCCGCGTCGCTGGCTGAATCAGTGCAACCCTGGCTTGTCTGAGCTGATTTCTTCTCGCATCGGCACGGGTTTTGTGCGCGATCTGGATCAACTCAAGGGATTGATTGAGTATGCCGAAGATGCCGGTTTCCGCAGTCAGTTCCGTGCGGTTAAACAGGCCAACAAGGCGCGTCTTGCTGCGTATATCGAGCAGAAGGTCGGCAGTAAAGTCGACGTGAATTCGATGTTCGACGTGCAGATCAAGCGCATTCACGAATACAAGCGCCAGCTGCTGAACGTGCTGCATGTGATCACGCTGTACAACCGCATTCGCACCGGCAATGCACATTCGGTTACGCCGCGCACGATTATCTTCGCAGGCAAGGCGGCGCCAGGCTACAAGCTGGCTAAGCTGATCATTCGCCTGATCAACGATGTCGCCAGCATCGTCAACGAAGACCCGGCTGTGCATGGTTTGCTCAAGGTGGTGTTCCTGCCTAATTACGATGTTTCATCGGCGGAAAAGTTGTTCCCGGCCAGTGATCTGTCCGAACAGATTTCCACTGCGGGCACGGAGGCTTCCGGTACCGGCAATATGAAAATGGCGCTCAATGGCGCGCTGACGATAGGCACGCTCGACGGCGCCAACGTCGAGATCCTCGAAGAAGTCGGCGACAACAACATCTTCATTTTCGGCCTGACCACGCCGCAAGTGGCGGAACTGCGCGCGACCGGTTACAGCGCGTGGGACCATTACACTGGCAACGATGAGTTGAAACAGGTGCTGGATATGATCGGCAACGGTTTCTTCTCGGTGGAAGAGCCCGATCGCTACCGTCAGATTTTTGACAACCTGACGCATCACGGTGACCATTATCTGTTACTGGCCGATTACGCCAGTTATATCGCCACTCAGGACAAGGTCAGTATGCTCTATCAGGACAAGGAAGAATGGACACGCCGCGCCATCCTCAATGTCGCCAATATGGGTAAATTTTCTAGCGACCGCACCATCATGGAATATGCCGATAATGTGTGGAACGTCAAGAGCGTGAAGCAAAGTTAGTCCGTATATTTTATAGTGATTTAACTAATAACCACTTGATTATTCAAGTGGTTATTTTTTTTGATGTGAAAATTGTGATGCTTTAAGCACGTTATTTTGGCGTGGCTGCGTTATAATTAAACAAAATACATGAGTTTGGTTCTTGATAGTCTGGCCTTGAGGAATTGATCGTGAAAAAGAGTACCGCCTATTTTTTGCAAGTTCGTCCAAAGCTTCCCGAACGTCTGGTGCGACTCGAAGAGTTGGCCAACAACCTCTGGTATAGCTGGGATCGTTCCACGCGCAGATTGTTTGCACGTCTGCATCCCGGTCTGTGGAAGGCCACCGGACATAACCCGAAGGCTTTTTTGAAGCGGGTGGATGAGCAGTTGTTGCTGGATGCGGCAGACGATCAGGTATTTATCGGGAATTTTAACCGTGTGCTCGCGGATTATGACACCTATCATGATCACAGGCTGCCGACGGGCGGCTTCGACTGGTTAGGCCATGATGATCTGATCGCCTATTTCTGTGCCGAATTCGGTCTGCACGAAAGTTTCCCGATTTATTCAGGCGGTCTGGGGATTCTGGCGGGTGATCACTGCAAGGCGGCAAGCGATCTGCGTCTGCCCTTTGTCGGCGTCGGCTTACTGTACCGCCAGGGTTATTTTCACCAGACCATCGACGGAGAAGGTAATCAGATCGCCAGCAACAGCGATTCAAATTTTGATGACTTGCCCGTCTCACCCGCACTGCGTTCTGATGGCACCGAGGCTTATGTTACGATAGAACTGCCTGATGGCATCGTCAATATCAAAATATGGCAGGCCCGCGTCGGTCATATCACGCTCTACCTGCTGGATACGGATCTGGATAATAATACTCCCCACGATCGCGATATCACGCACCGGCTGTATGGCGGGGGTACCGAGATGCGTATCGAGCAGGAAATCGTGCTGGGTATCGGTGGCGTGCGCGCCTTGCAGGAAATCGGCCTGAAGCCTACCGTCTGGCATATCAACGAAGGGCATGCCGCCTTTTTGATGCTCGAACGCATCAGGCAGAAGACGGGGCTGGATAATTTCAAATTTACGACGGCGCTGGAAAATGTGGCGGCGAATACCATATTCACCACCCATACCCCCGTTCCTGCCGGTCACGACCACTTCAGCGAAGGAATGATCAGGCATTACTTTGAACACTATTACCCTGAGTTAAAGCTGGATCACGAACAATTCATGGCGCTGGGACGTACCAGCAGCAGCCCTGATTTCAACATGACAGC